>JAPLIX010000127.1 GCA_026388865.1 Pseudomonadota bacterium
CCAAACGGCAGGATAAGCATCCACTGGATTTTTTTAAAACTTTATTTACCACCAGTACTGCTACTGCACAAGCCGCGCTGTATAAAAATTCTTCCTGACTTTTTTGCCCAATGCGCTACCTAAAAGGACTAAACTGTTACCTATAGTACACTCTTGCCACTCATCACTCATTACTCGTTACTCATCGCTCAGCACTTTTTTAAATATTTTTCTTGACCCCCATTTTTCTCCATTATATATGCAATTTACTTAGGCACGTTTAACACGTTCTTAATTACCGGTCACGAGTCACTATCTCGGGCCACGGGCCATAAAATGAGGGGTGCTGCTACTCCACCGAATATTTACTTCTGGCATTCCTTTCAGCCCAGAAAAGCCCAGTATAAAAGGCAACATAAGCAATTGTCCTCAATTGCTACAGCATAATACATTATTAAATTATGCGGAGTCCGTATAACCATCAATGGGAAATTGTTATACGGAAGCACGGCTCAATTACTATTGTTTTGTTGCACTATCGGGCATCGAAAATCTCCTTTAATCTTAGATAACGCAACGAAACATAGAATAAGCATAAAAGTAAATGTTGGGCATTAACAAGATGAAGAAAAATACCAAGCACTCAATCAAGAAGACTTCAAAGTTTCTTACACGTTTACAATCCAGCTGGCGCTATGTGATGGCATTTGCTGCCGGAGCTGCAGCATTGTTTGGGATTCTCAGCTACATACATCCCAATATATCCGTCACGCCTTTGATGGCAATAGACGCGTCCAGGCCACTATCAATGCAATTTCTGGTGACAAATAACGGGTATTTAACTATGCACGACGTCAAGTACGCGTGCGCCATAGAGAAAATCAAAGGTCGAGTGACATTTGGCTCATATGGTGGTCCGCCTGGTGTTAATCAGAATAGCCCGCGATTCGTTGCTCCCCAACATGAATCTGGAAAGTCCCTTGCTCCAAATCAGTCGGACACGGTAAGCATCGATTTTGCTCTCTTTAAAAAGGCGGACCCCGTAGAAATGGCCGATATAGGTATAGTCGCTTCATTTCGCCTCAGTTTGATTCCATGGCGACAAGAACGTCTATATCATTTTGTTACACAGAAATGCTCTGATGGAAAATTGTATTGGTTCCCGAAGCCGCCCGATGATTGATTCTGTGCTGTCACAAGAGGGGCGGGGACAGCCACTAATAAAAAGAGCTGTTGCTGCTGGCCTTCGTAAGAATTAGGAACAGTTGTAATTAATAAAACAACGATTTATTAAAAACGTTCCCATTATGTTTTGTGTTTCCTAAATTTGAACTGACAGTTTTAAAACAGAGTGTTCATTATCCCGCACAGCAGCATACTGCATGGTATAGTCTGCAATGATATATCTTGAATGACTACTCCAGGAGGTATGGTATGAAAATTACTTTCTATGGCACGAGAGGGTCTATCTCAGTATCTGAACCTGAATTTTATCAGTTCGGTGGTAACACATCGTGTGTATTGGTAACATTTGACAACGGGCGAATAGCGATACTCGACGCGGGTACGGGAATACGAAAACTTGGCCGGGACATGCTCGCCCATGGCATTGAACAATATGATAACATTTTTATTGCCTTGTCACATACCCACTGGGATCATATACAGGGCTTCCCTTTCTTCACACCGGCTTACAGCCCCCAAAGGCACTTCACTATAACAATAAGCGGAAGGGAGAGCAAAATCACAAATCTTGAAGGCATTTTTGCAACTCAGATGCAGCATGAATTTTTTCCCGTGTCTCTTTCAGAGATGGGTGCACATATATCATTCTGGCAGCCCGAGATTGCAGACTTTACAGCCCCGAGCGGTATTAAAGTCTATGCTTCGAAACATAGCCATCCCGGGAATGCCTGTGGTTATCGTATAACGGAAGGGACAACAACGCTGGTTTATTGTACCGATGTTGAGCACGGCGAAACCATTGATCCCAATGTGGTGAAGCTTGCCCAGAATGCGGACCTTCTGATTCATGATGCGCAATACACACCCGAAGAGCTTAAAGGAAAGAAAGGATGGGGACATAGCAGTTGGGAACAGGCCATTGAAGTTGCCCTGCAGGCTAACGTAAAAAAACTGGCTCTCTTTCACCATGATCCGGATCATGATGATGGTTTTCTTGCGAAAGTTGAAAAAGAATGCCAGAGGCTGTTTGCAAATGTTGTTCTCGCACGGGAAGGCATGGTAATTACGTTATAACAACACGTTCCAAGAGTGATGTAAGCCTCCATTAGCTGAGCCTGGGGGATAATAGGGACAGCGCCTATTTTATGTTGACAAAACGAATGTTCAGATATAGATTGACACTATGCCCAGAGTAGCAAGAACCGTAGCAAAAGGATATCCCCATCACATAACTCAGCGGGGAAACTACCGGCAGGTGGTATTTGAGGCCGATGCCGACTACCTGCAGTATCTGGAATGGTTAAAACAATATGGTAATAAATACGGACTTGATATCTGGGCCTACTGTCTTATGAACAACCATGTCCACTTTGTTTGTGTGCCCAAAAAGCAAGATTCCCTGTCACGCACTTTTAATACCCTGCACATGCGATACTCACAGCATGTAAACCGTCGCAAGAAAGTCAGCGGTCATTTATGGCAGGGGAGATTTTATTCCACAATACTTGATGAAGCGCATGTTTACGCATCAATACGCTATGTGGAGAACAACCCGGTACGCGTAGGTGTGGTTAAGAATGCAGAAGATTACCAATGGTCAAGTGCGCGGGATCATATAACGGGGAATTTTGATGATGCTATCGTGTCAAATAACTGCTATTTATTGGGGGAAGTGAAAGATTGGCGGAGGTACTTGCGTGGGAGAGAAGATGAAAGGATGATAGATGCTATCAGGAAGGGATCACTGACGGGTCGGCCCAGCGGGGATGAGGGTTTTGTAAAGAGACTGGAAAAGAAATTCGGGCGGCGCTTACAGGCGTTACCGCATGGCAGGCCGAAGAAAACAGAAAAATAGTCAGCTACCCATTAAGGGGAATTGATGTATTTAAAAGAGATTACGGATTACCTAGACAATTACCTGAACGTTGCTGCCTTTCGCGATGATGCGGCAAACGGGCTGCAGGTGGAAAACAGCGGCAGCGTAGAAAAAGCAGCAGTGGCGGTTGATGCATGCCTTGAAACAATAGCCGGTGCTAAGGCAGCAGGCTGCACGATGCTGATTGTGCACCACGGCCTGTTCTGGGGCAGGCCGTTTGTCCTTACCGGGAATACATATCAGCGCATCAGCGCTCTCATTAAAGCTGATATGGCGCTGTATGCGGCGCACCTGCCCCTTGATGCTCATCCTGAGGTGGGCAATAATGCGCAGATTGCCCGGGAAATCGGCCTCAGCGCTATCGAGCCCTTTGCCCTCTATCATGGCCAGCTTATCGGCATGAAGGGAGCGCTCACTCCCGCACAGCCGCTCGCTGCCTTTGCAAAAAAACTGGAAGCAGTCATCGGCCCCTGCCACGAACTTCTTGAGTTCGGGCCGCGGGAGATAAAGACCGTGGGCGTTGTGTCCGGCTCTGCTTCCGACCCTGAGCTCATCAGCGAACTCCACGATCAGAGCATCGACCTCTTTGTCACCGGAGAGCCGAAGCACGGGGCATACTACCTCATTCAGGAACTCGGCCTGAATATTTTTTATGGGGGGCACTACCGTACCGAACGGTTCGGCCCGCAGGCCCTTGGCGGGCATCTGCAGAAACAGCTGGGCCTGCCTGCCGTCTTCATAGATGCACCATCACCGTTTTGAACACCCGGCACGGGACTCGGGG
>JAPLIX010000519.1 GCA_026388865.1 Pseudomonadota bacterium
AAAGAAATAAAGATTAGCCAATAAGTAATGCAGGGAAAAGCTTGTTGGATAACCCACCGTTCGTCCCCGGGAAAAAAGAGTATCCAGGATCATTCGAATCAAAGGACATGCTGCAACCAGAGAAAAAGGAATTACTTTAATAAGAGCTTTTGTAACATGACGAACATTTAAGCATTTCAGGCATGAACACTCAATCAATAAAATAATTAAGGGAATAACCATTGCCGATTCCCTTGAAAGTATTCCCAGCATGGCGCTCAATAAAGCCGCGATATAAAAACCGATGGTATGGTTTTTGGCAAACAATAGATACGCCACAAACGTACTGAGAATGAAAAAATTAGCAACCGGGTCTTCAAAGCCACAGGATATGACCAAAACCTCCTGAGCAAGTGCTGTCCTGGTAACAAAAAAAATAGCCGCACTCCATGCCATATATTTTTCATGGCATAGCAGGAGGGTTAACTCATAGACAAGGAGAGTGTTTAAGAAAAAAACAAGAAGGATAAAGAATCGGTAACACGCCGTGTTTAATCCCGCCACGTCGTAAAATATTTTATAAAGAAGACCATTTGTTAGGGGACGATAAAAAAAACTGTTAAAAAACTGATCAATAAAGACATTATACAGACTAAAGTAATACTTTGCCATGTACAGGCGGGTGTAATCAGCTTCAATGAAATTGAGATTTAAAAAAGAAGCATATTGCAAGGCAAGAATAACAATGGTGAGACCACAGATACTTTTCCGCGAAATAGCTTTGTTAGCTTCCGGAAACATGTGTTTGTAATCCTTAATATATTGATAATTTCTTTTAGGTAAACCCCCGCTACAAATTCTCTGATTCTGAGCGGTATATATTGAAGCCTGCGTTGTCGATTTCAGATGCAGTTGACCAGGATAGAATCACAGTCAGAGCCGGAGGTTTACCTGTGATTAATTATTCTAAAAATCAACAAAATGATCCCAATTCCGATGATCATCACCCACCTTTTGAAAGACCCTTATATTTTCAATGGGGGAAGGATAGCGCCGATAGTCAGATCGGTTCTTTTCTATAAAAGAGATTACTCGACTAATAGACGGCAGCCACGAATCATCGAGAATAATAAAACCATTTTTTGCACAAACATAATCACACAGCGTGAAGTCTAAGTACACATCATCAAATCTGTGATTTCCATCAATAAAGATAACATCAAATTGCAGACCTTCCCGAATCAGGGCAGGTATCCCTGTAATATCTTTTTCTTCCATAAAACGGAAAAACCGCTGCATCCCCAGTTCCTTTACTTTCTGTAAACCAATGCCATAGTATTCTTCTGTTTTCTCAAAAGGATCCATTGCCACATGCATACCCATCCCATTCGCCTGGATTGCAGCCAGAAAAAACATAGTGCTGAAGCCGTATGCAAAGCCTATTTCAAGAGTCCGCTGCGGCTTTATTTTTCGGCATAGTTCATACATCCACAAGCCCTGGTCGGGAGAGATTTTGGTGATTCCATCAAGTTTATGAATTTTACCATCAGTACCCATCTGTGGTTTGACGTCATACATGGAATTCAGTGCCGTTGCAAAGGGTCGGGCCAGCATTGAAAGGGTTTTATCGGTTATCCGAAGCTCTTTACGCGGCTCTTTATTCAGAAATACAATCCGATACAGTTTATCTCCCATGCGGTAAGCATTGCGGTAATATCCTCCTGTGAAAAAAAACAGGGCTATCCATGCAACACTTGTGATTATAATTATTTTTCTTGCTGTCCAGAAATCTTTCATTATTTAATCTCCTTAGATTTTTTGAAACAATAAATCGCGCAGCAAAATGTGGTACTGATCTTTTCTTTGAACTTACAGGTACCGCTAATAATAAGATCTAACAGGCTGGTCAAAAACACCCATCTGCTGCGTTGCGCTCATCTCTCGTCATTGCAGCGTACCG
>JAPLIX010000236.1 GCA_026388865.1 Pseudomonadota bacterium
AGATGTTTTTTCGGTACGCCTTTATAACAAAGTCCTTAGAGGGGTACGCTTTCATTGCAAAGTTAGCACTTAATCCATAACAGCGCTGACAGTAGCGCAATGAATAAGAACATTAATAGCCGCCTTCAGGTTGACAGCTATACCTGCAGGCGGTTTTTATTTATGCCGGGTTGCAGTGAATTGAAGAACGGTCAGGTATGTAGGACGGCGGCTCAACAATCGCGCTGCATCACCGTATCAGCCGCATAACAGAAGGGTTTGTGAAAAAAACACCGCGGATAGCGCGTTAAAATTAGACAGAAGCGGCCCCGGCACACTGCCTGGTAAGATATGGCGGGCATCGAAAAATTTTATGGTAGGATCTTTCACCTTCAGGACCGTTAAATAAGCCCCGGGCTTTTTTGCAGGGGGGGGTTCACGGCAGGGCCGAAAATGGCCCTGCCGTTTTTTATGTGGTGCGCCCGGCAGGGTACGTGGCGCGTAAGCGCCATCCGATCAGCTGTGGTGAACAGCAAGGGCTGAACGTAAAGAGGTCTTTAACAGTTGCAAGATTTGAGAGCAATGCAATGAAAGCAGCCAACCCGACAAAAGTTGGAACTACCAGCGCGAGGCAGGAGTGGAACTCCGAGGTAACGCAGGAGAGCCGAGTATTGCTTCAGCGTCGGCAGGAGGAGAAGCCGGGGCTTGCTGTGATTTACCGCAGGTCTTAGTTTCTTTACCAACCGCCGTATGCCGAACGGCATGTACGGTGGTGTAGAGAGGACGGCAGGTGAACTAATCACCTGCCTCCTGCTCAATCATGAATCAGGGCTGATTACTTTTTGTATATTTTACCCAAAATATTGCCGCCGGCGCTCATGATATGGCCCTCTACTGAATCGGACACGCCCGGAAAATCACTCTGCCAGACCATTAAAGAAGTGTTGTTTTTGGTGTCATGGGCAACGCGCACGAAGCGCTGATTCCCGTCACCGTTAAAAATGTCGATCATGCCGGCCTCGGGCTGACCACTGGCATCAAGCCACTTGGCCGCTATACCCAGATGCGCGGTAATGTCCTTAAAATAAAACTTATCCACATCGCTGCGGTCGCGCTCAAAGGCGATAAAGTATTTATCCTCCTGCGGCAGATACAGGGTATGGCTTATCATCTGTGCGCCGGGCGCGTCAACCAGGGTAAAATCTCCCGCCGGCATGGAGCCGTCGGCTTTCACGATTCGGCCCATAATCCCGACGTTGTGCAGACTGTCGCGGGTATCGGTCCAGCTGACCAGAAACTGATTGGTTTTCGAGTTGTAGGCTATACCGTTAAAGCGCTGATCGCCATCAATGCCGTCGGCATCAGCGCACATGGGGATATTATTGACCAGAACGGTGCCGTCTGCGGCGAGCAGCGCGCCGTAGATATCGGTCATGTGATTGAGCGTTTCAAGGGCAGGGAGGCTGTCACCGTGAGCCCTGAAATCCTCCCAGTTGATAAGGTAGGTATCATCCTGCGGGTTGTAGCAGGCCACGGGGTTCACCTGATGCCCTGCCGCATTGCTGATGATGAATTCTTTTTTCACTACCGCGCCGGTGTCATCTATGATAACCCCGTAAACACTACTGACGTCGTCCCTGAAGTCGTTGTAGGTTATGAAAAACTGATTTTTTCTGAAATTGAATGCCATGGTGTAATGAAACTGGTTTGCAGGCACATCGGTTACCTTGAAGTGCCCCCCGACAGCCCTGCCGTCCGCATCCAGAATGACGCCCCGAATATTGAAATAGCTTTCCCCCAGACAGTAGATCACCAGGTACTGATTTTTGTTCGGGTTGTACAGCACGCGCGGCAGCATCAGCACATCTTCGGTTTTCACCACCTCAACAGGCTCGCCCAGCGCCTCTCCAGAGGCTGAAATTTTCTGTCCGAAAATAAAGTTATCCGCAGTCTGGCTTTCTTCGCCCGGGACGGCGGCCCAGACAACAAAAAAATTATTCTCTGCTGAATTACAGACCACATCAGGCAGCGACTTTTTACGGTCATTAGAGGAAATTTCAATGCAATTGTTTTTCATGGCTCTCTCTCCAATAAATTTTAAAAAACTCCCGCAATTCTGTTTCCCCTCAAAGAGTAAGCAGCAGGCTAACAGGACACCTCTACAAATCAACAGCTGCACGCAGTGTTGGAACGGCCTTTTTCAGAAAAAAATAAGGATAGTATAAATATACAACTATAGCAATATGAAAGATGGGCTGATTAGACGGAGGAGATGCTAAAAAGATAAAAAAGGGGAAGCAGCAGAAGAAGGAAGTTGGAGAAGCGTTTTCAGTGCCGGCTCAGGCGGCAAAAACAGGGCCGGCCGCCGAAGAAGCACAATAAATAGTGTCCCCGATTTCTGGTCCGGCATCTCCCTTAAAGATCTCCCGCCGCTCGTTCCCACGGCTTGTTATATGATACCATGCGCCTGAATATTCTATTCGTATAGGTCGTGCCATGTTTCATGCATAGCAGAGCAGACGGATTATGTCAATAGTTGATAGTTGAGGTTTGACCCCATTTGTTTTTTATAGGTTATTTCTTTTGGAAGGTCCGTTTTGATTATGCCTGCCTTTCCCTTGAAATAGTCTTTGTCTCTAAAGTAGAGATAGAGATGTTGAAGCTTCCAATATAAATCAGATAAACTTAATGTATTAGTTTTATTCCGAGATGAATAATAGCGCCGTGTCATATCCAGATTATAGAATACAGATTAGTGGTTAAATCTAAAATTAACCTTATCTAGCAATTTTATCACTATAACATCTCTCAGGCAATTCTTCCCAAAAACAAGACAAAATACCAGCATATTCATTAAACAAAAGTTGATTTATAATTAAATTCTCCTCAAGTAATGTGGTATCTAAGGGCAGAGTAAATTCTTCGCTCAAGAAGCTTTCTCTAAACAAATTGCTATTTTTACTTTTAAGTTCATCTGCGGATTTACCGTCACCATGTTTAATGACATTACACAATAGCCTTAATTCATCAATTTTATCCCAAACGGATAATGTTTCTAAATCTATGTTGTGATGTTTGAAAAACTCTTTTATTTCAGTTATCCCATGTACACAAAATGTTTTAAAATCAAGTTTATAAGTATGCCGCATTTCGTCAAATAAAAACTTCCGCACCTGTTGCTCCCACAAGTGATATAGACTAGAGATTGACATTGCAGTAAAAGAATAATGAACTAGGTTTAATTCAGAATAATAAGCAACTCCCTTATCCATAGCAGAATCAGCTAAATCTGCTAAATCCACATATTCGGAAAAACAGTTCTCGCAAAATTTTTCATAAATTTTTTCTGTATATTCTTCAGCTTCATTCTCAATATTATTAAAAGCAGGGAATAATCTTTCATTGAAGGTCTTTGAAAAAGACAATATCTGACCTTTTAAAATATTACGTAATTGTGGATAGAGATATAATTGACTCTTCATTTTCATTTCAAAGGTTAATATCAAGATAATAATAATCGACTTATTCTGAAATTACCCCCTATAACACCCTTTGCTCTATTGCAACAAAAATATACCCCGACCTTCCCTGCAAGTGTTGACCAAACCGTTGACCAAAACTCTTCTGAAATCGAGTAGGAGGCAGGTGATTAGTTCACCTGCCGTCCTCTCACACCACCGTACGTACCGTTCGGTATACGGCGGTTCGTA
>JAPLIX010000204.1:0-6075 GCA_026388865.1 Pseudomonadota bacterium
GGACTCCCGCTTTCGCGGGAGTGACAGATTGGAAATTATTAGAGGTTCTCTTTAGTCTGTTGTCTCTTGTCTGTTTTCTCCTAATGCTTTTCTTATGTTTTTCTTATAGGGTGGCTTTATAATTCCTTTCTCAGTAATGATTCCTGCAATATAAGCAAACGGCACAACATCGAATGCCGGGTTCCATACAGCGACCCCGTCAGGCGCAATCCTCTGGTTTCCAATATGGGTTATTTCTTCAGGCTTTCGCTCTTCAATCGGAATGTCATCTCCCTGCTGAGTGTCCGGGTCAATGGTAGAAGTAGGTGCAGCAACATAAAACGGGATATTATGCTGATGCGCCAGAATCGCAAGACTGTAGCTGCCGATCTTATTTGCCGAATCGCCGTTTGCTGCGATGCGGTCCGCTCCGATAATGACCAGGTCTGCGCCTTTTTTCTTCATGTAATACCCTGCCATGCTGTCGGTTATCAGCACAAACGGAATATTATTTTTCTGTAGCTCCCATGCAGTCAGACGGCTACCCTGGAGCAGCGGCCGTGTCTCGCAGCTGACAGCCAGAACCTTCTTGCCTGCCTCCGCGGCAGCCCGGATAACGCCGAAAGCCGTGCCATAGCCTGCGGTGGCCAGGGAGCCGGTGTTGCAAATGGTCATGATCGTTGCTTGGTCAGGAACAATCTCCCGGCCGTGAATTCCAATCTTCTGGTTGGCTTCTATATCTTCATGAAAAATCGCCAGTGCCTCCTGCTCAAGCATCTTTTTCAGATTTTTCACCTGAGCAGTATCAGCGCTCTGTAACTTCTCTGTCACCCGGTGCAGAGCCCACTTCATATTAACAGCAGTAGGCCTGGT
Source organism: Pseudomonadota bacterium (assembly GCA_026388865.1). Taxonomy (GTDB): domain Bacteria; phylum Desulfobacterota; class WTBG01; order CAIYCZ01; family CAIYCZ01; genus JAPLIX01. The sequence continues at coordinate 853 of JAPLIX010000204.1, forward strand.
TTCTAAAATCCTGTCGCATAGTTTTTGCAGCTCGTGAAAAAATTCATCACGGGTTTTTCCAGTAATAATGCGCGCCTCCAGCGCGACCGCCAGCGCTGCTACCACACCGAGTGCCGGCGCGCCCCGCACGGCAAGCCGTCTGATGGCATCAGCTACTGTCTCAAGGTCCCGGCATTCAATGTAGACTTCCTGTTCGGGAAGTTTAGTCTGATCAAGAAGCAGGATGTGGTCTTCTTTCCATGCAATAGGCTGATACATAATTATCCTGCGAGCATTTTCTTCAAGAGTTCATTAACTACCTGCGGGTTGGCTTTGCCTTTTGTCGCCTTCATGACCTGGCCGACCAGAAACCCGAAGACTTTTTCCTTACCCTGGCGATACTGCTCAACCTGGTCCGCATTGGCATTGAGCACTTCCTGAATAGCTTTTTCCAGCGCCCCTTCGTCCGATACCTGGACGAGCCCCTTTTCCGCGACAATAAACTGGGGCATCCTGCCCGATGCAACCATTTCTTCAAAAACAATTTTGGCAATTTTCCCGCTGATGGTCCCCTTGTCAACCATCAAAAGCATCTCTGCAAGGTGTGAGGGAGTAACGGGAAACTGTGATATATCTCTGGTATCCGGCACATGGCGCAGAATATCGCCCATGATCCAGTTGCTCACGACTTTTGGCTGCGGCCCGAGCCTGACACACTCTTCAAAATAATCAGCCAACTGCCTGGTAGCAGTAAGTATGGCAGCATCATATTCCGGTAGCGCATACTCTTTAACAAACCGTTCTTTTTTCTCCCGGGGAAGTTCCGGAAGCGTTGACCTGATTTCATCTATCCATGCATCATCTATTACGAGCGGAACCAGGTCAGGATCCGGGAAGTACCGGTAATCATGCGCTTCCTCTTTGCTTCTCATTGATTCAGTAATTCCCTGATTGACATCCCATAGCCTGGTTTCCTGCAGTATTTTCTCCCCGCTTTCAAGAAGCGATGACTGCCGCCCTGTTTCATATTCCAGGGCCCGCATAACATTGCGGAATGAATTCATATTCTTAATTTCAACTTTTGTTCCCAGAACCGGTGCGCCTTTCGGGCGCAGCGATATATTGGCATCACAGCGAAAACTGCCCTGCTCCATGTTGCCATCACACACTTCCAGATATTGCAGCATTGACCTGAGTATACGCAGGTATTCGCCCGCTTCCTCGGGTGTGTTTATGTGAGGCTCACTGACGATCTCTATCAGCGGAACTCCGGTGCGATTGAAGTCAACATAGCTGTGGTCAGCAGGCACACCATCAAGTTCATGAAGCAATTTTCCTGCATCTTCTTCCATGTGGATTCTGTTAAGATCAATCTTTTTCTTGCTCTGCCCATGGTCCATCTCGAGTTCTATGTAGCCACCCCGTGCTATGGGGAGCTCATATTGCGAAATCTGATATCCTTTGGGAAGATCCGGATAAAAATAATTTTTCCGCGAAAACTGGCTGTAACGGACAATCTGACAGTTGGCGGCAAGTGCTGCTTTGATAGTGAGTTCTACCACCTTTCTATTTAAAACCGGAAGGACTCCCGGCATTCCCAGGCATACAGGGCAGGTATTGCTATTCGGGCCTTCTCCAAACCTGGTTGAACAGCCGCAGAATATTTTACTGTCTGTCAGCAGTTGGGCATGGACTTCAAGTCCGATTATGGTTTCGTACCTCATAAGATAAAATGTTCATCGTTTGGTGGTTTATTGCTCACACAGTGCCTGAAATAAAGAGTTTTTTTATAACACAACAACTCGTAAAAAACAGCAGGAAAAATAAAAAGCTTTTTTTACTTGTATTTACCGGTTTCTTGTGTTCTATTTATTACATACCATGTACAAAATGAAGCTGAAAAATAACCCGGCATTCCCTGTTAAATCTACAAACTAAGCGTGTCTAAGAAAAGGAGGCATAAATGTTTGGATTAGGAATTCAGGAGTTGCTGATTATTCTCGTCATTGCCCTTGTAATATTTGGCGCAGGCCGATTGCCGGAAATCGGAAGAGATCTGGGAAAGGCCATCAAGGGGTTTAAGCGTGCGGTAACTGAAAATGATGAGATTGATGTGACACCAAAACAGGATGAAATTGAAAATAAGAAAAAGGGTGAATAACTAAAATTCATCCCGCCATCTATGTATGGACATCAAGCCCCTGTCACTCTTTCCGCTGATCCTCATATCTTCAACAACAACCATCGTTTTGCTGTGAACAGAATTATGATGAACGTGTTCACATCCCGAACAAACCGGTGCTGTTATTTTGATCTGTTCCAGTAAAAAATATAAATGCTCCTGCTTATCTGCTGGTACTATCCCGGCCACTTTATAGTTTGGCAGGGCTAACAGTTCTGTTATAGTCTTTAGCTGCATCGGGTTTTGCCTCCGGTAGTTTTTTTTATTCGCACTAATAATCCTACCAGATTACATAAAATCCGATGCTTTTACATTTCATTAAATGAGGCCTCCCCCTCTGAAAAGTTTACTTTCTTCAACTTTTTTACGAAAGAACCGATATTTTATATTGCCTACTGGGCAAATTTGCGCTACTTACTTGTAATAAATATAAATGCCGTTACTACATGTCAAATAATTAAATATAAATATTTTTTATTGTTCAGGGAATATCGAAAGGAGAACTCATGAAGAAATTTGGAATATTGTGTGGAATTTTAGCTGCGCTGCTTACTGGTACAATTGCATTTTCCTCAGAACTAAAACCATCGGTGATTCCAGAACAAGGAGGGACGCTGGAGGGTGAAAGGGAACAGGTACCGGACCCCCTGGAAAAATTTAATCGTGTTATGTTCACATTCAATGACAATCTATATTTCTATGTCTTAAAACCAACTGCTCAGGGTTATAAATACATAGTACCGGAACCCGGCCGTGTGAGTGTTAGAAAATTTTTTGATAACATTGCGATGCCGGTGAGATTTGCCAACTGCTTGTTCCAGGGTAAACCTAAAAAAGCAGGCATTGAACTGTCCCGCTTTGTTGTTAATACAACGGCCGGAGTTTTAGGTTTTTTTGATCCGGCAAAATCCTACTGTAAAATGAGTCCCTACGACGCAGACACTGATCAAACACTCGGGCACTATTGCATCGACCCGGGGTTTTACATTGTCTGGCCAATCTTCGGGCCATCAAGCGCGCGAGGAACTGCTGGCATGGCAGGGGACATTCTGCTTGACCCGGTCACCTGGGTTTTAAATGATGGGTGGTTTTTGGCTTATTCCGGAGTAAGGGTATACCAGGTGGTTAACGAAACATCTCTCACACTCGGCACATACGAGGATATGAAAAAGATGGCTCTGGATCCTTATGTGGCGGTTAAAAACGCCTATATTGATAACCGGCAGAACCGGGTGAATAAATCCAGAGAATAGATGGAAATAGAAATCAACTGTCAGCCAGTTATGAAGCAGGTGTCGGTGCCGGCACCTGCTTTTCTTTTAATTTCTTCAGCAACTCCTGGTAAGAAGAGCGCGCCATAATTTCATTAAACTGGGTGCGATAATTTCTAACCAGGCTGATACCTTCAACAGAGATATCATACACAAACCAGCGACAACTGCAACCTCTGTGTCCTGCCTTGTGATAATTTTTGTCTCCACTAACGCATACTGATCTTCAACAGCTTCTTTGCTGTACACAATTTTCTCGCCTGAATAGCTCTCAATTTTATCGATGTAGGTATTCTCAAGAAGAACCGTAAATAATTTTACGAACTCCTTTTGCTCATCCGGCGTGCGATCTTTCCAGTATATTCCCAGCGATCTTTTGGCCATCTCATTCCAGTCAAACACTTCATTGCTCAGGTTCATGAGCACTTCCCGCCTCTTTGACTTCATTGCCGGCGCCTTGAGGGTTTTATCATTGAGGACATTCAGGACCTTGTCTATTGAGGCTTTCAGCTGATCGGTTGCCAGACCAGCACATACATCCCCGGCAATAAACAACATGACTGAGCCCAAAACCATGGTTTTTAATACAGTCATTATATATTGTAACTGTCTCATACTGATTGTCTTTGTCAGCCAATTCATCCTTTGCTCTCCCGCTTGTGCGTTTCGAAATTGTAATCGCCCCATAAGCAAAAAGTTATTTCTTCTCGTCCACCTTGCCAAAAGCAAATTTAGAAATCAAATCCTCTATATCAACCGGGCGCTGGGCTTCCCGTATTTTCCCGTTCGGTTTTATTATTACATCAGATGCACCGGGAAGCACTGCCACGTATTTTTCACCAAGAAGGCCTTTTGTTTTAATGGAGAAGATAGCATCGTCCTGCAATTGGACGCCGGTATTTATGTCCATCAACGCGCGTGCTTTATAATCATTAAGGGTGAGGCTTTTCACCCGCCCTATTTCTATGCCGGCAATCTCAACCGGCGCACCCACCTTCAGCCCGCCAACATTGGGGAAATCCGCATACACCTGGTATCCACGGGAGCCTATAATTTCCATCTTTCCAAGCTTTATGGAGAGATATCCAAGGGCAAGAATGCCAGCCATTATAAACAAGCCTACCAGCAACTCTAAATCAACTCGTCTCATTACTTTACTCCCTAAATATATTGTACCGGTCCTGTTGTGTCTCCACGGACAAACTGGTCAAAAATTGGGTTATGCTGCTCCTGTATTCCTTCCGGGCTGCCGTGGGCTATAATTTCCCCCGCGTGGATCATGGCTATCTGCTGGACGATGCTGAAAACCTTAGCCACTTCATGAGTGACAATTATACCGGTAAACTTAAGGCGCTGGTGGCATTGCTGAATATAGTCCAGTATGGTTTGCCCGATTATAGGGTCGAGCCCTGTTGTCGGCTCATCAAAAAGCATTATTGACGGCTCCATGACCAGCGCCCGCGCAAGCGCCGCCCGTTTTCTCATGCCGCCGCTGAGCTCTGCAGGGTATTTATGCCCGTCGTTTTTGAGCCCCATGTGCTCAAGCTCATGCATCACCCGTTCTTTAATCTGCTGCTCGTCGAATTTTGTCTTTTCGCGCAAAGGAAAAGCGACATTGTCATAGACGGTGAAAGAATCAAACAGCGCGCCGCCCTGGAATAAAACGCCGAACTGCTTTCTGATCTCCACGAGCTGCTTGCCGCGCAGGCTGTTAATGTCGATGCCGTTTATAAACACTTTCCCCTGGTCCGGCTTTATGAGCCCCACAATATGCTTGAGCAGCACACTTTT
>JAPLIX010000204.1:6109-7613 GCA_026388865.1 Pseudomonadota bacterium
GCACACTTTTGCCAATACCGCTTCTTCCAATGAGCGCAAGCAGCTCACCACGGGGCACGTTAAGGCTTATACCTTTTAATACCGGAGTACCGTTAAAATTTTTATATAGATTTTTAATCTCAATCATTATTACTTAGAACGAAACTGACGTGATGAAGTAGTCCCACACCAGAATGAGGACAGAACAGATTACCACCGCCTGCGTGGTCGCCTTACTCACACCTTTTGCACCAAACTCTGTTGTATATCCTTTATAACAGCAGATCCAGGCTACAATGAGCCCAAAGCTCAGAGACTTGTAGATGCCATGAAAAATATCCTTGCTTGACAGATACACAAATACCGGTACGGGTTAAGGGCCATAACCTCCAGAGCATCAATCTGCTCGGTGATACGCATAATCCCGATCTCAGAGGTTAGCGCAGAACCGGCCCTGCCGGTTATCATGAGCCCTGCGATGACCGGGCCTAATTCTCTCACCAGGGACAGCGCGACCGTTGGGCCCAGCATGGATTCACCGCCGAATTTACTCAGGGCATAAAACCCCTGCAGCCCGAGCACCATGCCGGTAAAGGCTCCGGTAAGCATAACGATAAGGGTTGATTTTACCCCAATAAAGCTCATCTGCTCGATGACGCGCCCCACTTTGAGCGGAGACGAGAATGTCCAGATGAGGGTAGTATACAAGAACAGCCCGTATCTTCCGAGATGCTGCAATCCTGAAAGGGTATACCTGCCTAATGTTCTTATCCAGTTCATAGCACTACAGGAATTGTTCTGATTTTAGTTAGAGCTAACATAACCTTCAAATAAAATTTGTATAATAAATTAAAGCTATTATGGTTTCAAGATAATTATCAAAATATTTTCTCGATAAAAATATCCATAAATTATTCGCAACCTTTCATCCCTCCCCCCTGTTATTGTAAGTGCAATGAAACTGGAAATATGGTAATTGAGTACACTATATATATATAGTCAATCGCAAAAGTCAAATTTATTGAGGTTCGTCGCTACACTCCTCGCAATGACAGCAAAGACGCCATTTGTCTTTGCAAGCGTGTGAGCCGAAACCCAGAGTGCAACGAAGGGGAAGCAATGCCGTTTTTTGAAGACTTTTGCAATCGCCTATATATATAAACCTTATTCTTCTATAAAAGTAGCATGAAGGAGGGACAATTATGACGAGTGTACAGATTAACATTCAGCATCCGTCAAACCCTGCTGCAGAAAATCATTATATCTGCACAGGGTTTTTTTGTTGCGTAATTTTATTACTTATTAATCTGGTATGGCCTGCATGTATTAGTGCCGCTGATGTGCCCTGGCCCATGATTCGGCACGATGCAGGACATACCGGCCTTTCGACGTATACCGCTGTCGCAAATCCGGGAGTGGCTCCGCTGTTCCAGTATAAAGAGCCAACACCGTTTGAAGAGGATCCCACCTCATCATTTGACCGCGTGCCTTCCCTTGAGGGCAATATGCTCATCTCACCGGACAA
>JAPLIX010000581.1 GCA_026388865.1 Pseudomonadota bacterium
ATATCACTATTCACTCATAGGGAATGCGACTCCCGGAGCCAGTACATCCTGTGGGTCAACAACGTGCTTAATAATTTTGGCCATGGCAAAATGATCCGGGCATTCAGTCCAGGTGCGCTTGTCGCGGCCTACGCCCAGCGGTGCCATGCCGATCTCCTGCATCATCACATCAAACTGGGCCTTGATAGCACCCACCATGGGAAGGAATTTCCGGTTGGCAAAGTCCAGCACAAAGATAACCTCTCCTGCCGCGTTTGAATGTCCGCCCATTGACAGATAGGTCTGTCCGCAGCTCGCATAGAGCCTGATCGTTGGGTGGGGATGGTTAAGGAATTCCGTGTTGTCGCGGCAAACCTGCTGCCGAAGTGCCGTTGAAGGTGCCGCAGATCTTCGGGCTGTTGCACTGCTGCCAGCCGGCAGCGTTCGCCTCATGGCCGTCAAGGATGGCAACCATCCAGCCCGGCATCACCACTCCGCCGTGCTGCTCAAGAATCCTTATGCAGGCATTGCGCTCAAAGGAAACCTTTGCGGGGGTGCCGCGGAAGGACATGCCGATCAAATTGATGTCCTGCGTTGCTTTCACGAAATGCGCTCCTTCCTGCCAGTGCTGGCTTGAATAGAGCGCGTGGGTCCAGCACCCCGGTCCCATCACCGTTGCGCCACAGGCGTATTCCTTTTTCATCACCTCGTACATGGCGGTGCATGCGGTAGAGAGGGTCGGGTATGTCACCCACAGGGAACCAACTTCCTGCGGGGTGGCAAATAAGCGAAACTCCATTTCGGTAATAATGCCGTATCCCGCGTTGGAAAAGAACGGCAGGTAGGTCAGCGCCGGGCCGGGGCCATGGGGCCAACCGGGTGCCTTCGGGTTTGACATCGAGCCTGCCTTCAGTATCTCGCCGCTCGCGAGCACCATTTCATAACCGGCAGCGCAGTTAATGCCCATGCCGTCCTGGTAGCCGGCCATCTTGTTCTGCCCGGTAAATACCTGGTAGGGCACAAACAGCGAGGTTCCGGGGCTGCCGCCGAAATACGGACGGTACCCGAAATCCATTTCCCGCATCAGCTGACTCACCTGAAGACCGGTTGCGCCGGGCTGGGCGCGCACCACCATACGCTCTTTGTCAACCGTGACTTTCTGCATGCGGTGAAAGTCGAACGTGATGCCGATATCTTTTTTACCGGGAATCGAGCCGATTAACAGCACGGTCCCGCCGCCGATTGCATACAAAGGAATTTCTTCCTTCCGGGCAAAATTGATGACTGCCTGAATTTCTTTGGCAGAGCCGGGATAGACCACGGCCAGGGGATGATTTTCCGGGTAGAGCGCTCCCTGCCCGAAATAGGTCATAACATCAGAGCCGTAAAAATACTGGGCCAGTGAATCACTGCGCACCCATTCAGCGCCGACGATTTTCTCTAATTTTTTTATGATCGCTTTCATCTGGCAGCCTCCTTTCCCGTGTAGCCGTAAGCCTGTGCCACCAGGGACGTTAAATCCATGACCTTGAAATCCCTGGGCTTGCCCTGCATGAAGTTCGCCGAGCAGTACGGGCAGGCGGTGATGAGAACCTTCGCGCCGGTTGCTGCAGCCTCTGCCCAGCGGTTGGCCGCGTAGCGTTTGGCAAGGCCGGGGTTTGAAGCCAGCAACCCGCCGCCGGCACCACAGCACAGGGAATTATATCCCGAGCGCCACATCTCCGTGAGGTTGAGGCCGAGACCTGCTATAACCTGCCGCGGTGCCACGTATTCCCGTGCATAGCGGCCCAAATGACACGGATCCTGATACGTTACCGCCGGCATCTT
>JAPLIX010000374.1 GCA_026388865.1 Pseudomonadota bacterium
CTCTGCGCAGCCTTTGGCGAACAGACATTTAAGGAGCTGAAAGCATCCTTTGTCCGTGCCTGCGGGGAGACCGGGTATACCCACGGTGAAGCGCTCCGTCTTTATGGCAGCCGGGAGCACTGTTCCGCCGCGCTTCGTGCAGCCGGATTTATACAATCCTTCGCCACAGCTAACCAGCTGACGCAGCACTATCAGTCGGTAGCGGATTTAATCCGTTCCATAAAGGGCATGGGGGCGCAGAACGCATCCCCGAGAAGAAACCGGGGGCTGGGGATGCGCCGCATCTGGGACAGAATGATCGCGCTGTATGAAGCTGACTTCAGGCAGCAGGACGGGATTGCTGCTACCTATCAGGTTATTATGGGCGGTGGTCAAAAGCCGTCCCCGGCATTTCACAACGAAAGGCTGCCGGTGCCATTAAAATAAGTGTACTCATAAGTTATTTGCAATAGCTGCCTTCCATGGTATATAATGCAAATGGATTCAACCGTGCCGTGCGCATACGGGTAAGGGCTGCTGATACCGTGCGCAGTGGCGGGCGCGGGAAAATTGTGATAGTAAGGGTAAGGGATGTAGCGTCATGGCAGAAAAACTGGAAGAGATAAAGAAACGGTACCCTGAAAAGTTTGCTTCAGAGCGTGGCATATTTTCGCACATACATCCCGGTGACCGGATATTTATCGGCACTGCCTGCGGCGAGCCGCAGTATCTGGTGCGCGCCCTCATTGACTATGTGAACGCCAATCCCAAGGCTTTTTTTGACGCTGAAGTAATGCATGTCTGGACCCTTGGTCTTGCCCCCTATGCCGACGAGAAATTCAAGCGCAACTTCCGGCACAATTCTTTTTTTATCACTGACAACACCCGCAATGCCGTCAATACCGGGCTTGCAGATTACAGCTCGATATTTTTTTCCCAGATTCCATCTCTGTTCCACCGCGGCATGGTAAAGGTGGATGTAGCCCTGATTCAGACCTCGCTTCCTGATGAGCACGGCTACGTCAGCCTTGGCATCAGTGTTGATATCGTTAAGGCAGCGACTGAAAACGCCAAGCTGGTTATCGCTCAGGTCAATCCCTATATGCCGCGCATTCACGGCGATACCTTTATCCATGTAGCAGATATTGATTATATTGTTTCCTTTGATGAACCGCTGCTTGAGTTTGGGACCACTGTTCCGGACGACATTGCAGACCGCATCGGAAATTATATTGCGCGCATAGTGCTGGATGGTGACACCATCCAGGTCGGCTATGGCAGCATTCCCAATGCCATTCTCACCCACCTGCATACGAAACAGCACCTCGGCGTCCATTCAGAACTGCTTACTCCCGGAGTCGTGGCCCTCATGCAGGGCGGCGTCATTGATAATTCCCGGAAAAGCCTTGACCGCGGGAAAACAGTGGCCGCCTTCTGCATGGGCAATAAAGCAACCTATGACTTCCTCGACGATAACCCCAGCGTCGCCTTCAGGGCTATTGATTATACGAACAATCCCCTGATCATAGCCAGTCAGAAAAACATGACCGCCATCAATGCCGCACTGCAGATTGACCTTACCGGCCAGGCGACCGCAGAATCCATCGGCAAGCGTTTTTACAGCGGGGTTGGCGGACAGGCAGACTTCATGCGCGGCACGGTGCTGGCTCCCGGCGGAAAAACCATTCTTGCCGTCCGTTCAACCTCAAATGATGGTCAATTCTCACGGATTGTGCCCTGCCTTGATGAGGGTGCCGGCGTCACCCTGGTACGGGGAGACATGCACTATGTGGTGACCGAATACGGAATCGTCTATCTGCATGGGAAAAATGTCCGCGAGCGGGCGATGGACCTGATCTCAATCGCTCATCCCAAATTCCAGCCCTGGCTCATTGAAGAAGCTAAAAAGCTTGGCTACATATATAAAGACCAGGCATTCATTCCCGGCAAGAAGGGCGAGTACCCGGTAAACCTGGAAACCCATCGGGCAACAAAAACCGAACTTGAGATAGTGCTGCGGCCGGTAAGAATCAGTGACGAACCGCTGCTCAAGGACTTTTTCTATGCCCTTTCAGACCAGACCACCTACCGCCGGTTTATCTCTGCGCGCCGTGATATGCCGCATGAGCGGCTTCAGGAGTTTGCCGTTATTGACTATACCAGGGAGATGGTGATCCTGGCGCTCATAGCGGGCGAGGGAAAGGAAGAAATTCTCGGCATAGCACAATACGGCATCGATGACGTGACCCACACCGGCGAAGTCGGGGTGGTGGTGCGCGACGCCTTTCAGGGACGGGGTGTCGGCACCGAGCTGCTGTCCTATCTCACCTACCTGGCAAAGAGACAGGGTCTGCTGGGATTTACCGCAGAGGTGCTCGTTGAAAACAGGCCCATGATGAGCCTGTTTGAAAAAATGGGCTTTGATCTTGAAAAGCGCAGAAGCGAATATGTGTATGAACTGAAGATGGCTTTTCGGGCGACTTGAGCATACGCATTGCTGAGGTTGCGCACGGTATGGAGCCTGACCAACAGGTTGTTGAAAAAGTAGTTTTTTCTCAGGCTGGTCAAAAACATCCAGATGCAAGGCGCGCGAAAGCGTGAGGAATGAGGTCCCGATATCGGGAATGAGCGCAATCCCGACGCAGGTCGGGACAGATGGGTGTTTTTCAACAGCCTGTTAGATGCTGAGGAGATACTACGTAACACCATGCCCTTTTAGTACCATC
>JAPLIX010000329.1 GCA_026388865.1 Pseudomonadota bacterium
CCCGGTGCTCACCCCCAAGAAAAATCTTTACCCCTCCAGCTATGGAGCAAAAAGCGCCCATCTTGAGTGTAGCGCCTACTTTCCGACTAAGGATGGTGGGCGTTCCATAGGTCCACCTGCCGATTTCATACTGGGGGAATTTCTCCTGCAGCGTTTTCAGCTTTTGCGGCTGGCGTATTATACGAAGCTTTGTTAAAAGTCTGCGGATTGTTATAGGGCTCACTAAGTAAACCGGGGTTTGGTTATTATCTGTTATTATTCCTTCAATATAAGCAACCCAGCAAACTGTCAAGCAGTTTACTGCGGGACTAGGCAGACGCCACTTGCTTAGCGAACTGAGAACAAAAAGAACAAACCATCTTAATGAAGAGTAGTGCAAGCGAAAACGTAGCCATTCCTGTTTACATAACGCTCCATAGCAGCTTTTGCATCACGCCACAACCGTTTAATCAAATAGCAGGTTTTTATCCGAATAGACCGTGTTTATATCTTGCGGCAAATTCTTTATTGACACACAATCATCACCGGCCTATACTTACATCATCCGAAAGCGAGTTCCTCAATCATCAGTTTGATTTTTTTTATTGACGGTATATGTGATGCTATGTGCGCCGCTATAAAAAGTAAGTGCCCGTCCTGTAAAAAGGTAGCCGTTTATTCGGCAGCTAACCCTTACCGTCCATTCTGTTCAGAGCGATGCAAGCTGACTGATTTAGGAGCGTGGCTTGACGGAGCTTACAGCATAGCCGCTGAAGAAGATGAAAGTGAGCACAGCTTACCGGATGAAGAAACATCGCCGTAAGGTTCTGTTCATCAGAAGCCTGCAACACCCGCGCACTCAGACATTTTAATTGACAACATTTTATCTATACGCTATAAAAACACCAGGATAAAATCCAAACTTACCAATCGCGTGGAGCACACTATGGTTAAATCAGAGCTAATCCAGAAACTTTCGGAACAGGCAAACATTCTGCCTAAGATCGCGGAGATTGCAGTCAGGTCCGTGTTTGACAGTATGATTGAAGCCCTCAAAAAGGATGATGGCATAGAGATCAGGGGCTTTGGCAGTTTTAAGGTAAGAAATTATGAGGGCAGATTAGGGAATCACCCCCGCACCGGCAACGAGATAACCATTACCCCCAAACGCCGTCCGTTTTTTAAAGTGGGAAAAGAACTGCGCGAGCGGGTAAATAGCAAGCTGGAACATAAGCCGACGAGCTCTGAATAAATGTCAGAGCATAATATAAAATGTTTAAGAATATCGGAAGAGCCTTGTATGCGCACGCAACAGGGCTTTTTTCTTATCTATGAAGAAAAGAACTGAAATCGCAGGAAGCTTGATACTGATTATATGGGTCATAATGATGGGGCTGCTCGTACAGAAAAGCTGCTTTGCTCCGTCGAAAACAATACCCGTACCGGAAGTGACCAGACAGGGGCTTGATAGCGGAGAGGAGTGGTCAGGCATATATTTCAAGGAAAACAAGGCAGGCTATGCCTCTTCAAAACGTCAGAAAATAAATTCCGGTTATTATTTTACGGAAAATGCGGTTATGAATCTGGTCATGCTGGATGTCCCGCAGCGGATCATTTCTTCGCTCTCTGCGGAAACTGATAATAACCTGCTGCTCCGGAAATTCAACTACACCCTCACCTCGGGAATTATTACCTTCAGCGCCAGCGGTGTTGTGAGCGGAAGAACGGTCCAATTGAAAATCATGTCCGGCGGGACTGCCCGGGAGAAGACGTTGAATTTGTCTGATGTGCCGGCTCTTTCAGGAAGCATGAGATTCGCCATGGCCCGCTCCGGCCTGTCTCCGGGGACCACCATGCAGAGGACTATTTTTGACCCGCTTACCATGAGCAACAGAACGGTTCACATGGTGGTGGAGAAACTGGAAGAGATTTCCGTAAGAGGTCAGAAGCAGCTTTGCTTTCGCATCAAAGAAACTTTCAGCGGCATCACGGTTAACGCCTGGCTTAACCAGCAGGGTGAAACAGTAAAAGAGGAGAGCCCCATGGGCTTTGTTCTTTTAAAAGAGCCGCGGGAGCTGGCCACAGCAGGAATCGGGGATGACCACAAGATAGATATACTGGCTGCCACCGGCATTAAGACAGCAGTTCCTATTGCCAATACAAACATATCCTGTCTGCGACTGCGCTTGAGGAATGTTTCTTTAGATGGCTTTGACCTTGATGGCGGGCGGCAGAAAAGGACCGGTGACGTAGTCGCAATAACGCTTGAAAAAATAGTGCGCACGGATTCATACCAGATTCCTTGCAGCAACAGCAGTTTCCGGGAATACCTGGAAGCGACACCATTTATTCAGAGCGACGATACAAGCATCATAGAGACGGTGCGGCACATTATTGGCAATGACCGGGATGCTCAGTCAGCAGCAGTTAAGATAAGTCAATGGATGCAGACTGCCATTGAAAAAATACCCACCATGAGCATCCCCAGCGCCGTGGAAGTACTGCGCAGCAGAAGGGGAGACTGCAACGAGAACGCGGTACTGTTTGCAGCGCTCAGCCGGGCAGCGGGAATTCCCGCCCGCATCTGTGCCGGCATTGTTTACCTCAACGGCAGCTTTTACTACCACGCCTGGGACGAAATATACCTTGGAAGGTGGATCAGCATCGATCCCACCATGAACCAGTTCCCCGCGGACGTCACCCACGTTACCTTTGTGCAGGGCGGCATTGAGCAGCAGGTAGCACTATTGAAAATTGTCGGCAGGATGGCAATAGATGTGCTGGAGTCTTCATGATTAAGCTCAGTCATCTCACCAAGTGTTTCAATGCGCTCGTTGCCGTCAATGATGTGTGCCTGGAAGTCACGCCGGGAGAGCTGTTCGGATTTCTCGGCCCCAATGGGGCGGGTAAGACCACAACCATCAGAATAATGGCCGGACTGATACAGCCATCTTCAGGCTCTGCTGTCATTGACTCATGGGATATTGCCCGAAACCCGGTTGCAGCCAAGCGGATTACCGGCTTTATACCGGATCGTCCCTATCTCTACGGCAAGCTTACGGCTCAGGAATTTTTGCGGTTTATCAGCGGACTCTACCAGGTGCCGCCAGAAGACACTGAGGGGCGCATCGCGCAGCTTCTGGAACTGTTTAACCTTACTCCCTGGGCAGGCGAGCTTATCGAGGGGTTTTCCCACGGGATGAAGCAGCGCCTGGTCATGTCGTCAGCTCTCATCCACAAGCCCCGGGTGCTCATTGTAGACGAGCCCATGGTAGGGCTTGACCCGGCCGGCGTAAAGCTGGTGAAACGAATTTTCAGGGGCCTGTGCGAGGCCGGCGTTACGGTCTTTATGTCAACGCACACTCTTGAAATTGCCGAGGAGATGTGTGACCGTATCGGCATAATACAGGACGGCAGATTAATTGCCGTGGGAAACATCAAAGAGCTAAAGGAGATGTCCGGCGCCGTGGGCAAACGGCTTGAAGAAATATTTTTCAAACTAACCGGCGCAGAGGATCTGGGAGAGCTGGTAGAAACGCTGAGGCCATGACATGAACCAGGTCGTGTGTTTGCTCTACCCTAAAATTATCGGGTTCAAAAACAGGCTCAGCATTCGTGACCGCAGTGTTATAATCAAACTGACTCTGGGCATAACTCTGGGACTGTGCTTCTGGGCGGGAATATTTGCTGTCTTCTACCGGGTCCTGGTATATCTTAAAGGAATCGAGGCGCTCGGTGATATCCTTGCTGCCAAGCTTCTGTCCATGGTCTTCATCACATTTTTATCCCTCCTCATATTCAGTAACATCATCACCGCACTGTCAGCGTTTTTTATGTCTGAAGAGCTGCAGCTCATCATTTCATCTCCTGTCGATGGCGCAAGCCTCTATGTTACAAAATTGCTGGAAACCATGGTCAACAGCTCCTGGATGGTTCTGCTGTTCAGCCTGCCGGTGTTTCTCTCCTACGGCATTGCCTATCAACAGCATATCCCGTACTATTGCGTGCTCATAGGAACGATGCTCCCGTTTATTATTATCGGCGCGGTACTCGGAACAGGGATTGCACTGGGCCTTACGCTGGTATTCCCGGCAAAAAGAATCAAAGATATAATGATTCTACTGTCTCTTATCCTGGGCATAGCCCTCTATTGCCTGTTCCGTTATGTGCAGCCTGAAAAGCTGGTTGACCCTGAGTCCTTCCGTACGGTAGTGGAATATTTTGCTTCCATAGAAGCGCCGACATCGGCGTTCCGGCGCAGCCAGTGGGCAACGGATGCAATCGCGGCATTGATCTTCCGCGGACATGATGGCGCTCTATTCAATCTGCTGCTGCTGTGGAGCACCGGGCTGGCCGGTATGGTGCTGCTGCAGCGATTGTTCGGCAAGGTTTATTTTGAGGCATGGACGAAGTCCCAGGAGGCGAGCTCAGCCAAATTGACCAGGCATACCGTGGTAAAGCGCATGCTGGATCGTGTGCTGACCAGGCTCACGCCGTCATCCCGGGCAATAGTCACAAAAGATCTGTACTGCTTTATGCGCGATTCATCCCAGTGGTCGCAGCTTTTAGTGCTTTCAGCAATTATTTTCATATATTTATATAATTTCAGCGTGCTGCCGCTGGAGAAAAGCCCGTTTCCAACCATCTATCTGCAGAATTTCATCTCGTTTCTGAACCTCGGGCTTGCCGGATTTACGCTGGCGGCAGTGGCAGTGCGTTTTGCTTTCCCGGCGATAAGCATTGAGGGTGAGTCGTTCTGGATAATAAAAGCAGCACCGCTGGACCTGCGGCGGTTTATGTGGTGCAAGTTCTGGCTCAATTTTGTGTTCCTGCTGGTGCTTGCCGAGGGCCTGATCATCTGCTCCAACTACCTGCTGCGGGTCGGCAGCTTTATGATGCTGGTGTCTACCATCACCATAGCGCTTATGACCTTCGGCATAACCAGCTTAAGCATCGGCTGCGGCGCGGTATACCCGCGGTTTGACGTGGAGAACAAGGCGCAGATACCGACCGGGTTCGGCGGTCTTATCTACATGATACTCGCCATAGTCTTTATCGGAATGGTCATTGTGCTTGAGGCAGGTCCCGTATATATGGTGCTTATGGCTCAGCTGCGAAGGACGAGCCTGCAGACAATACAGTGGATAGAAATTATTATCTCGTTTGCCGCTGTGGCAGCGATAAATGTCTTTGTTTTCTATCTGCCGATGAAAATAGGAATACGGAAATTATCAGTCCTGGAAAAATATTAGGGCTGTGCGGTCATGCAGATAGCGCCGGAGTTTATCAATAGCAGCCCTGGTTTCAGCAGGTGACACCTGTTCAATGGCCGTCAGCAGGGAGCTGATGTCGTCGGCAAGCGCCGGAGATAGTGACAGCGCCTGGCCCGACAGCGCAGCCTCAAGCGCGGGCAGGCATTGAGTCAGGAGGCTCAAGCAACGGGCTCTTAAGTCCTGCCGCTTCTCAAGCACGTTTATGAGCGAAGGCCCGCGCGCGTAGTAGAGCGCTATCAGCTCCTGACCGTCGCGGGATTTATCGAGCACACCGTCCCTGAATCTTCTCAGCACGGCAAGATACCTCCGGCCGGGCATGTTACTGAGGAGCGCGGCAGCAGGGCAGGAACCGCTGTCTTTGCGCGGCTCCAGGGATATATTCCGCACCATACTCCCGCCGGCCAATACCTGCACCCCCGCGATTGTTGCCGCATAATATCCCTCCGCGGATATATCAACCGTGTGAGTACCGGATGGCATCAGCAGCAGATAATAGCCTTCCGCGCTTACGCAGGTGCTGCCGCAGGAAGAAGAGACCTGGGCTGCATCAACCGGTTTTCCGGTATCCTCTGCAGTGATGGTGCCGGTCACGATGCCGCTGCCCGCGGCGGAATACTGGTAGAGGCCGCTGGTGGTGCCGGCGACAATCGTCGCTGATGGCACGACCGGCTGCTGCGCAGCTTGCAGTCGCAGCGAGCGCAAACCTGCTGCATTGTCCAGCTGGACAACATCATAGACCAGGTAATCTGCCAGGCCAATGAGGGTCCAGTAATCCCCCCGGTTAAGCGTTGCAAAGATCCCGCCGTAAAAAGAGGCGGCATACAATACCGCATCATTTTTCGCGTCAATCTGCAGCGCCGTGATGGCATATTCCGCGGGCAAGCCGCTGACGGTCTTCTTCCAGGTAGCGCCGCCGTCCGTGCTTTTGAAGATGCCGGCATACGCGCAGTCGCTGCCCCCGCATCCGGCATAGATGAGGTTCGGGTCAGAAGGGCTTATAACAATGCTGTTTACTACGACGTTCTGCAGCGACGTCGGAATCCAGGAAGCGCCGCCATCCGTGCTGGTAAACAGGCCGCCGGGAAGGACCGGCGCATAAAAGCTGCCGGTGCCGGCAAACATGATCTGCGGGTCTGCCGGATGAATAACAACCGCATTGACCGAAACCGAAGACTGCCAGACAGAATCAAAGGATGCTCCGCCGTCAGTACTCCTGATAATTTCTCCCCGGTCACCGGCATAGAAATAGATGCCGGCAAGCACCAGGGCCGGGTCCAGCAATGAAACAGCAATTGATGAAACATCATGTGTTTCAGAACGGGCGGAGAGCGGGCTATAGCTCCAGGTTCTTCCCCGGTCCGCGCTTGCGCCGAATTCCCTATCGAAGCCGGCATATAGTATGTCCTCATAGAGAGGATGAAAGGAGACCGCCTCTGAGCGCCCGTCGTTAATAAGATCCCACTGCAGTGTTTGATTGCGCAGGTATAAACCGGCAAGCGTTCCGGCCAGGAGCGTGCCGGCATTGACCGGGGAGACGGCAATGGAGTAGATCTGGTTTGCCTGGATGCCCGTGTTTATCTCTTTCCAGGATGCGGCAGCGTCAGTGCTTTTGAATATGCCGCGGTTTGAATCACCGCCGTAGAGCAGACCGGCAGTATCCGGTGCGGCAGCCAGGCTCATAAAATTATTTGCTGATGGGTAGTAGGTCCAGGTGCTGCCGCGGTCAGCGCTTTTTGCTGTTTTATTGGAAAGCCCTGCATAGATGGTGTCAGGCTGTGCCGGCGGAATGCACAGGGACCGGCATCGTTCCTGCGGCTTGAGCGGTGACCAGCCGGTTGCTGTGGCCGGGCCGTCCTGCTTGCGGATGATGCCGCGCTCGCCGGCGGCAAAAACAGTCTGGCTGTACTGCGGATGAACCAGAATCTCGTCGAGATACCAGCCAATGTCCCAGTGATGCCAGGTTGCCCCCGCATCAGTCGTAACGTACACCATGCCGCGGGCTGCCCCGAGCATGACGCCGGATACCGCCCAGATTTCACCGGATTGCCGGGGATTCATGGATAGCTTGCGTACAGTACAGTCAGCAATGAGGTTAGTTTTGAGCCAAC
>JAPLIX010000331.1 GCA_026388865.1 Pseudomonadota bacterium
CCGCGTCCCTGTTTTCGGCTGCCATGCGTAGGTTGCGGTATGTCAGATACGGCGTGCAATAAAATGCAATGCCGGCAAGAACAATAAGTATGCTGACCAGGGCGATTTTTATCTTTCTAATCATGCTGCCTTTCCTGCCATATAATCGAGCATAAAAAAGGACGTATATGTTTAGCTTTGTGCCTCTTCGCCTGCCTGTCCCGAGCGCAGTCGAGGGATGCCTTCTGCCTCTGCTTGCCCGACGTAGTCCCGCTCAACGGGACGAAGGCGGGTGCCTCTGTTTCTATTTTTCCAGCACCGCCATCACTGAAAGCCCGCTGGGAGACTCACCCTGCTTATCATCAAGGGCAAGAACAACTTCCTGGAACTTGGTGTCAAACCGCTCCTGGGAGTCCTCGGTCCTGAAATCGCGGCGGCCTACATAGGGGAGGGCAAACAGTACTTTCCCTGAGCCGATCAGCTTGCTGGTTTCAGAATTATAGACCTTGTACTGCGAGCCGGGCTTCACCCGGTCCAGCCAGTATGATTCCACGAACAGCCGCACCCACAGGTTTTTTGCCCCGAGGATAATGCGCGTGTTGTCCCCGGCTGCAAGCGTCTCCCCGAGCCGCACATCAAATTTATAAACCATACCGTCTATGGGGGCTTTCAGCTGCAGCTCTTCAAGCTGGGCTTTTGCAAGCTGTGCTTCGCGCTCTGCCACGGCGATGCTGTTTGCATCGAGCTCTGATTTAAGCCGGGACTGGGTGTAGGAAAATTCCGAATCGGTCTTCTGTACATACAGGTTCCTTTTTCGCTTGAAATCGTCCTGGGTGATTTCAAGCGTCTTTCTGGCTGATTCAATTTTAGAAAGGGTAAGATTCACCTGTGCGGTCTCAACCTCTGATTCAAGCGAGCAAAGAGCCTGGCCTTTCTTAACCATGTCACCTTCTTTCACATATATGGCAACCACCCGCTTGGTCATGGGCGGGCTCACATATACCTCGCGGCCGGCAGGTTCAATTTTCCCGTATACCCGCGCCGGCGTCTCGGGAAGCACCGGCGGCTTTGCAACCTGCGGCGGCTTTGAAGATTTGACAAAGCTGGTGAACATGAAATTGATTAAGGCTCCGACAACGATAAGGCCAATAACCCATTTAACGATCCTCATTACTGCGTTCCTCCTTCTGTGCTGTTCCTGGAATCATAGGTTATGCCGCCGTCCTCAAGCTTGATGAGCCGGTCTGCATAGGGAAATACCCGGGGGTCGTGCGTGACCATTACCACTCCCCGGCTGCTGTCTTTGGATAAGCGCTTGAGCGTGTCAAGCACAATGGTGCTGCTTTCTGAATCAAGCGCGGATGTCGGCTCATCACAGAGAAGCACCTTCGGGTCATTGATCAGGGAGCGGCCTATTGCAACGCGCTGCTTCTGCCCGGTTGAGAGCTTCTGCGCTTTAACGTGGGAATACTGCTTCAGACCGAAACCTTCAAGCAGCGCGAGCGACTTTTCCCGTAATACTGATGAAATGGAGCCTCCCTGCACGCCTGCCGCGATGAGCAGGTTCTCAACAACTGATAATGCCGGGATGAGCTCGGCCTGCTGGAAAACAAACCCGAAATTGCGCATGCGCAGGTTGGCAAGCTCGGTGTCTGAATAGGCGGCTACTTTTTTATCGCCGATATAAATAGTTCCCTCTGAAGGCTGCAGCACCAGCCCGATGATGGTCATAAGCGTGGTTTTGCCGCTCCCTGACGGTCCGGCAATTACGGTGAATTCAGCGGGATATATTTCAAGGTCGGTTTTTTTCAGAACCCGCCGCAATTCCCTGCCGTCATAAAAATCCCGGGCAATGCCTTCCAGTTTTAATATCGCTTCAGACATAACAATTTAGCTTTTACGAGTGTTATAAGGGTCAGAATAAACAAGCAAATGCAGAATGCTGATTGCTGAGTGCGGAATCTTATAGATAGTTTTTATTTATATTCCGCAATCCGAATTCAGAAATCCGTATTCATTTAATTCGCGAGTCCCGAGCCACGGTTATCTAAACACTGTGGCCGGTTCTATCTTGATTGCCCGGCGCATTGCGAGTATTGAGCCCAGCATGGCCATGATGAGCGTAAAGCCTGCATGGTAGAACAGAATCCATGTGGGCATGTAGCTCGGCAGCACTGAATCGAGCGTTCCCGCAAGAAACAGGGCCAAGAACAGAAACCCGATAAAAATGCCGATCGCCGCGATGATGAGCGACTGGGACGCAACCACAATTAATATATCAATCTTCCGCGCTCCCAGCGCCCGCAGCACTGCAAATTCCTTGGTGCGGTTCAGGACGCTGGTGTACATGGTGAGCATTATAATAATAATCCCGACCAGGGCGCCGATCAGCGTCGAAAAGCCGAAGCTGCCGCCGATGCCGGTATTTTTAATATAATACGCGCGCGTGCGCCGGGAAAGATCAGCAGTGGTCAGCACCTCATTGCGGGGAAACATTTTTTGCAGCACGCCGATCATTGCGCTGATGTCCGTGTCCGGCTTCACTTTTATAAGTATAGCTTTGCAGCGGCCCGCAGGTGTTTTCAGAATCTCTTTGGCCTTGACCATGTTGGTGAATACAAGTGTTCCGGCAAAGCCGCGGATGCTCTGGGTAATGCCCAGCACCTTGGTGCGGATGTCGCCGATTTCATAAAAGTGATTCATCTGCGGGCTGCCCAGCACGTTAAGGTCCAGCCGGTCAAGGGTTATGCCCTCGTAATCAAAGAGCGCGTCCTGCGCCCCCTGGTAAAAGCGCCACGGCCCGCATGCCTGGCGCGGGTTGCGCAGCCCCACCACCTGCACCGGCTGGTACTGCCCTTCCCGGGTCCTGAAGGAGGCGCTGCCGAATACCAGCGGCTCCACCCATTCGACGTCCGGCAGGCCGCTGATGCGGTCAACATAGCGGACCGGCATGAACCCGGCGCCGTTTATATTTTGAATATTCTGCGTGCACACCCAGATGTCAGCGCCGCTGTGATCAACGAGCACCGACATGTAATTGAACAGGCCGAACAGCACCGAGAGCTGCTGGCCGACCAGAAACACGATAGCCACCACCCCGAGCACCGATCCGGCAGTGGTAGAGCGGTCGTGCAGCAGCATTTTAAGAGCAGCAAGGCTACGCATGGGGCACCACCGTTTCAAGAAGCGCCGCATGCCCTGCATCAAAGCCGCTCATGATTCCCTCGACCAGGGGCTCAAAGACGCTGCGGCTAATCTGCACTGCCCGGCCCTCGAGAAATATTTTTACCTGAGGAGCTGATGCGCGTATCTGCCCGATCAGTTTTCTCGCGGAAGGGAGCCGGGATATGGAGGCTGCTGACAGCACCACCACCTGGGGCTTGCCGGTGTCAATCGCGTGCAGAATGTCCTCGGCAGAATAGCCGTGGCCGATATAGGATATTGACCAGCCCTTGATTTCCAGAAAATTGGCAAATACTTCGCTGCCCAGCACATCGTCCTCATCGGGCACGCAGGCCACCAGCGCCTTGAACGGGTATTGGCGCTCACCGAAGATGCTGTCCATCACCCGGAATATAATATAGCGGCAGATGTCGGTCGCCACGTACACGTCCGCCGCGCTGACCCGGTTTTTCCGCCACAAATGGCGCATGCGGGTGAGGGCCGGCAGCAGCACCTGCGTGTATGCCTGCTCGATGGTTGCGCCCTCACGGATAAGCGCTATGATGAATTCAGCGGCGAATTTGCGGTTTTTGCGCAGCAGGTGTTCAACAAATTGACCGGCCTTTTCATCAAGAGCGGGCTCCTGTGCCTCGAGCTGCGCGTACACCATGGGCAGATAGCGGTGCAGGCAGTCAAGCGGCTGCACCAGCTCCGCCGACTCAGGCCGCCTGATCATGGAGTTAATGCCCAGAATCCAGGCTTTCAAGTCCGGCTCAAGGAACGCTCGTATGAGCCCCCTGCTCTCCTGCTCTGCCAGGAGCCACGAGAACTCGTCCGCGAAATGTTCAAACAGGCTGAACTCATAGACGCCCGCGAGCAGTGCGGCGAATTTGCGGTTAAAATCTTCTACCAGTCCCTCATTCCTGCAGCACGCATCGTCGCAGAGGAACTTGTTTTCAAGATGAAATTTCTCATTAACAAAGACCAGAAGCTTCGGCAGGCCCTGGATGAAAAGCTCAAGTGCCGCACTGCTGACCGGTTTGAAATGATGAGCACCGGTAGTTGCGGGCGGTGATGCAGTATTATCAGGCATAGCGTAGAAGTTATATTTTATTAATTTTTATTCTTGGGCAAAATAAGCGCTTGCTTCTCCCGATGAATCGGGAGAAGCAATGACCTCTCCGTGCTGTCATTGCGAGGAGTCCCGATGTATCGGGACGACGCGGCAATCTCCAATTCTCTGTATCATTGCAGGCAGACATGATCACAAATTAGAAATAACTATAACACGCCGTCACCATTCTGCAACAGCTTAAAAGCAGAGCTTGCCCGGATTGAGGATAGCGTTCGGGTCAAGCTGTTGTTTAATCTCCTTCAATTTCTCCGCATACATGCCGGTGCGGCGGTAGAGCATCGCTGCCCATGCACCATAGGGCCGGTCAAAAAATGCGCCGCCGCGCATCAGCTCTTCGCTTGCCGCCAGCCACAGGTCGCGTATCCCCTGTTCATGATGCGGATTGTCGTGCAGATCAAACTCGCAGTGGGCCGCCCTGCCCCGCTCAAGCGGCAGCACGTAGCCGCCGAGAGAGGCACTGTCATAGCCCCTGGCGTCACACGCGCGCCGCACGGTCTCCTCCATCCGGGCAATCTGTTTGATGGGAGATTTAAAATTAAGATCATGCACTGAGCCGCGGTAATTGAATTTCTTCAGGATTCCCCAGGGCCGGATGAGCTCATCGAGCATAACCCGCGAGATGCCGCTTACGCAGGGAAGCGAATCGCTCACTGCCAGGTTTATCTCGCGACAAATATTTTTCAGCTCCTCAGCTTCATAGGCAATTTTTCCCTCCGGCTGGACCAGGCCCCCCTGGATGCAGATCACCATCACCCAGGCCGGGAGTGTTTTCCGGAGATGCTCAAAATTTTCTGATGCAACTGGCCGCGCTGGAAATAATTCAGGAACTTGCCACTCTCCGTTCAGCAATGCCGCGAGGTTAAAGCGGTTGAGGAGAAAGCACTCCATCCCGATCTCGCGCCGCTGGATTCTTTGCAGCGGCTCTATGGCGTCGGCCAGATTATTAAAGCAGATATAAAATATCTGGCGCTCTTTTATGAAAGGCGTTATCTGCACGCCCATCCTGGTGACGATGCCGAGCGTGCCCTGAGCACCTGTCCAGAGGCGGAACAGGCTGTTGCGCACCGGGCCCATGGGGCCTCCCGGCTCGCCGCCTGAAGACCACTGCCCGGTCCGGAACATCTCCCCGTCAGGCAGCACCATTTCCATATCCATAATGAGGAAATTGCCGTGCTCAAAGCTTGCCGCGGACAGCGCCGGGTCGCGCTCCAGATAGCTTGAGAGCACCGAGCGCTGCGGCGCCGCGCCAAATGGAATCATGATGCGAAACCCCCTTCTGAGGGCGTCGCCCTGCAGCTGCTCATAGGTTACGCCCGGCTCGATGACGGCAAACCAGTTCTGCTCATCAACGGAGAGGATGCTGTTCATGCGGGAAAGGTTGAGGATGATACCGCCGTGATCAGGGATTGCGGCCCCGTGAAAATTGAGGCCCGAGCTGTAGGGGATAACCGGGGTTACGGTTTCATTAGCAAGC
>JAPLIX010000202.1 GCA_026388865.1 Pseudomonadota bacterium
TCCATACAGACCCTTCTTGCGCCCTTTTGGGATAAATACAATATGATACTTGCAATCCCATTTTGAATGACTTAAACTTTCATATGACATCCCTTTTTCCTCCTTTGTGCACAACCATCAAGCCTTTCCGCTTTGCACAACGGAGGATTCTTCTTTAACTGAATCTGAATGTCAAACATTGTGAGTCTCACTGGTCAAACCAGTGGCTTACCTGTCTTTAGTTAAAGGAGCTGAACATCACGCAGATAATAATGGACAAGTCATCGCCGCCGCTCATGTCCCATCATTCTTTTACCATCACCATCATCGGCTGCCCGAACTGCTGCATGACCCCGTACTTTTCTGATTTCGGCATCATCTGCAATTACCGGCCCGCAGTGAACCATGAGAAATGCGTACAGTGCGGCGCGTGCGGCAACTACTGCACCGAAGAAGCGATAAGCCTTGAGTCCGGGGACCTGGTAATTGATTACGAGAAGTGTGTCCGCTGCGGCGGGTGTGTTAAGGAATGCCCGGCGGATGCGCTCTACATTGACCGGAAATGCTACAAGGTCGTTGTCGGCGGCTGCGGCTCACGCCATCCCCAAATCGCGCGCACTGTAACTGAATGCACTGATGTCACCGGCGTACTGCAGATTCTTAATAAAGTACTGCATCTGTGTAAACAGGCGCCGTTCAAAGGAAGGGAGTTGTCGTTTCACGAAGTGATTGAAAAATATGGGATAGAAGCATTGCAGCAATGAAAACTATCTCGGCCTGCTATTTATTTTTAGCTTTGAATTTCTTGTACGAGTGATGCTCATCCTTTTTCTTTTCACTCACACCCTGCTTTTGCGTATATGACTGTACCGTATCGTTGAGTGTCTTTGATTTCCCCTTATTCCAGACAATCCCGGTTAATCTGCCCGAAGAATCTCTGCGCGTGCTTGAAAGTTTAATCTGTACCTCGTCGGCAATGGAGTCACTTAAAAAATCCTTGATTTCCCTGCATCTCCTGACAACGGTACCAGCATCAACCACCGTGAAGCCTTTTGATGCCTTGGTCTCCGCATGTGCTATTTTGGTTGCCTGCTCGTTAAAATCACACGGACAGTCCTTTACCCCGGCAAGTTTAATCACCTGTTTTTTTCCGAGCATATTCACTTCAATTTCATTGGGGCTCAGGACTGCCGCCACCTCTGCCTCAATGAGATTAGTTTTCTTTACTTTTGAGCTGTCCGCTGTTCCTTCTGTATGCTGCCCGTTTTTTTTGTTTGAGCGCACGTCCGGCTCAGCCGCTGCGGCAACCTGATACGGTGCAAACGCGCATGGTGCGGACGGCATATACTGATTACCCGCTTCCGGTGCGCTCCATGCTTCATTAATTTTCAGAGCATCAGCCCGTGCAGCGGGATTAAGCAGCAATACGCCGGCGCCGCAGACAAAGACCACAAAAACAGCGTGTTGTAATTTCATAGGCCCCTTTCCTTAGAATGTTTTAAAGTGATTTTTACCGGGAAGGTCAATTATAGGAATCAGCTTTAACACATGGTTTTGTAAAAATCAAATCTGGAAATAATCCGCCACAGCCCCGGGCAGTTAAGACGTCAACCAGGCAATAAATTCGCTTCACAGCCATCTATGCCCCTTCTTCGCTGCACCCCTTTTTTTACATACTGGTTAGAGTGCGCCATAAGCATTGTCAGGTCAGTTATTCTCTGGCTCAATCAAACCATGCTGCATTCTTTTAGTCCCGTGCCCGGTATTTCACAGCGTTCCCGTTATACTGCTAACCATTCAAAATAGCATTTATTATTTTATAACTTTTAAAAGACTGTGCAACTGCACTGCATTTGGCATAATCCTTGATAATCAATTTCAGCAAATACTGTTGAATCTATACTGCAGCACGAATCCAGTGGCTGCCCCCCCCTCCCACGCTGTTGGTTAGTGCAGGCAGTATAGAGTTTCTAAATCGGGGGTTGCTTCAGGGAGTTATCCCTGGAGCAATTGCCTGATTAACAAGCAGTATGAAACATGAAAGGACATTGGCTATGAGTGGCAAGTCAAACTACCCGGTAACACAAAAAGAAATTATAGCCGGTATGGGAGGAAAGAGAACTATGAATACAAAAGAAAATAAACAGTATGAAAAGCCCAGTATCACAACGTACTCTGAAGATGAATTAATGGATTTACTTGGTCCTGCGAACACCGCCGGCTCCCCATTTTTCGGAGATATGCATGGCAGCGTGCATGGATCCACACACGGTCACGGCGGCGGCCACGGCAGGCATTAGACTGCACGCCCCCGCTTCTTAAAAACGCAGAAGCGGTTCACATATATAGATACCCCTTCACTCCTTTCTTTGAAAAAAGCCCTACC
>JAPLIX010000603.1 GCA_026388865.1 Pseudomonadota bacterium
ACAGGGCGAAACTCCCTGATAAAAACTATGATGTGGACGGGGCGATGAATGAGTTGATGTTCTACGAGCGGAGACCTGGAGACCAACTTTAGGAAATCCGTGAAACAGTTTCACGGATTTCTGAAATCGTCGGAAAGTCAACACGGACGCTGCTTCGCACGATTTAACTTTTAAAACTCCCTGATGAGATTCAGGCAGCAATTCAACAGGGAAATCTCCCTGTTTCTCAGGGGTATCTCTTCGCTGCGAACCTCAAATGTCCTGACCGCATGAAGGCAGTGAATAGTGGAAAGACCATGAAGCGCAAAAGAAACTGACGTGAATCGTGATTAGTCAAACCAATTACAAATTGAGTTTTAAAAAGAACTTAGAGCAAAGAGCAGAGGGAAGAGGGAAAACGAGCAAAACTGCAAATTGATATAAGGCACCCCAAAAATAAATGGAACTCTATTTTCATTGCTGTTGAGCATTCCTTCCTGAAACGCCCATGCCGACTCATCGGCACAAATAAGAATGAAAATTGCCTTCAAGACCTCGTCGGGATAGGTCTATTTTCAGGGGAAAACAACAATTTGTGATTTTATCTCAACTTACAATGTTACGAGTGGCAATTAGTGCATAATCTGATATATTCTGCTTGAAATTGAGATAAGAATTAAAGATAATAAATTTATGGGTGGGTTAGAGCAATGTTTTCTGCAACAAATTCCTTTGCAAGCATGTGGACGGGAAAAAGTTCAGGTCATCTCAGCATGATACCCTCTGATTTCTTTTCTGCACAATTCCCTGTTAAAAAGTATATTCCTTTCTGCCATTTAATATCAGCAAATACCATTAAGAAGAGTGATTTACCCCAAAAAAATGCATTTTGAGTGTTTTATGAATTATGCATGATATATATTTTAAGAATAAAACTAAGGCTGATTGCATTTACAGCAGCTGCCGCAGCCAAATGCATCACATTTCATCCGTTCTTCTGTGCAGCAGAGGTTAAAAAGGAGAAGACACTATGGATATAAAAGCCACATACAAACCGGCGGCATTCTTCGTAATTACCTTTCTGATAACCTGGAGCGCCTGGTTTATCGCCGCCTATTTCAGTTACCAGGAGGGGATGGAAGGATTGCAGGCCCTGTTTATGTTGCCAGGGTTGTTTGCGCCGTTTATCGCGGCAATGATTATGATTTACAGATCAAAGAGTCCGGAATTGAGGAGAGATTACCGGGACCGGCTATTGAATTTCAAACGGATCAAGCTGGCTACGGTTCCGATTATGCTGCTCTTAATGCCGGCGGTTATCCTGGCCTCCATCCTTCTCTCTCTGCTGTTCGGAAAATCGGCGGACCAGTTTGCTATCGTGCAGCAGTTCAGTTTTTCGGCTGGGCCTGTGCCGGTTTTGCTGCTCCTTATCTTTGTCCCAGCTTTAGAGGAAATGGGATGGAGGGGCTACGGGGTGGACAGCCTCCGGAGCCGCTTCAATCTTTTTGCCACATCGCTCTGGTTCGGCCTGCTCTGGGCGCTCTGGCATCTGCCGATGTTTTTCGTCCGACATTACTATCAAAATGAACTCCTATCCAACTGGGTCTATACCGCCAATTTTTGGGTCAGCATTTTCCCGGTGGCGATCATTATCAACTGGCTATATTACAGGAACAACCGAAGCATCATCGCGTGTTTCTTGTTTCATTTGTCCGTGGACCTCGCCAGCGAGATATTCCAGGTAGAACAATTCACCAAATGCATTGGTACGGGGGTATTGATCCTTATCGCGGTATTAATCGTAATTGCAGACCGGAAGCTCTTTTTTGGAGAAAAGGAACCCGGTTGATCATTCCAGCGAGTCGTAATATGGGGCAATTGCGAAAGTCAATGAATAT
>JAPLIX010000215.1 GCA_026388865.1 Pseudomonadota bacterium
ACTTTCTGAAATTCCCTGGGATTGCTTCGTCGTTTCACTCCTCGCAATGACAGCAGGGGACTTTTTACGACTTTGTCATACTTGCAGGAGAAAGGATACGCTGACATGGAAATTACACCCAGCCCCAGTTACAGCATCACTATCAGGATAGAGCTTGAGCATAAGCCGGGCATGTTTGCGCGGGTTGCGGAAGCCATTGGCAAGGCTGGAGGCTCTCTTGGCTCCATTGATATCGTGGCCCGCTCCAGAGAAAAAACAGTTCGCGACGTTACCGTGGAGGCCCGGGACTTTCTGCATGAAAAACAGATCGTCAGTTCGCTGAACATGGTTGCCGGCAGCCGTGTTATTGATGTCTCGGATGTAACGTTCTTATCACACCTTGGCGGAAAAATTGAAGTGGTGAATAAACTGCAGCTTAACAAGAGGGAAAACCTCGCCATTGCCTATACTCCCGGTGTTGCCCGCATCTGTACCGCCATCCATAAAGACCCGGAAAAAGCCTACAGCCTGACCATCAAGAAAAACACGGTCGCCGTCGTTTCAGACGGAACCGCCGTGCTGGGGCTGGGAGATATCGGTCCGGAAGCAGCAATGCCGGTTATGGAGGGCAAGGCAATGCTGTTTAAAGAGTTCGGCGGAGTTAATGCGTTTCCCCTCTGCCTCAGCACCAAGGATCCTGAGGAGATAATTAAAACAGTGAAATATATCTCTCCCGGCTTCGGAGGAATAAACCTTGAAGACATTTCCTCACCCCGCTGCTTTGAGATTGAAACCAGGCTGCAGGCAGAGCTGGACATTCCCGTGTTTCACGATGACCAGCACGGAACAGCCGTCGTAGTGCTTGCTGCTTTGTACAATGCCCTGAAGATCGTCGGCAAGAAAATGGAGAATTTAAAAGTAGTGGTAAGCGGCGTGGGTGACGCCGGGGTAGCCTGCACTAAAATTATCATGCTCGCCGGTGTGCACAAATGAATCAGGTAAAGGAATGGTTTGCCGATCACACTAATGCGGATCGCGTCACCGGCAGTCTTTCTGAATGTATGAAGGGAGCCGATGTATTAATTGGCGTTTCTTCACCAGGGCTTTTAACAGCGGCTGACCTTAAAAAAATGGCAAAAGATTCGATAGTCTTTGCCATGGCCAATCCAGTTCCCGAAATCATGCCGGAGGAAGCCCTGCCCTACTTGCGCATTATGGCAACGGGAAGATCCGACTATCCAAACCAGATCAACAATGTGCTTTGCTTCCCGGGGCTTTTCAAGGGGGCACTGCGCTGTTGCGCACGGCAGATTAATGAGGATATGAAACTTGCTGCAGCCCGTGCCATAGCCTCATGCATCCCCGAAGATGAACTAAATGAAGATGAGATTATACCGTCAGTGTATAACCGGATGGTTGCAGATAAGGTGGCAGATGAAGTGGAAAGAGTAGCTGTTGCTGCAGGCCTTGCCAGAAAACATCCCAGCGACCACTCGCTCTTCGAGGTGTCAAATATTCAAAGTTGATATCCCCGACAAAGTGCCGTTTACGTTTGCCGGCACACAGCCTATTCTTTCTCCCAGTAGGGAAGAATGCGGTTTATAATGTACATGGTCACAAACGGCATGGCAAAAAGAATCAGTGCCACCAGCAGCCCTTCCCTGCCAAAAAATTGCGGCATATAACTGGTGAACCCCCGCAGGCTTTTTGAAAAAAGCTGCCCACCGATAACCACATTCCAGCGCATGGCAAGCACCTGGATAAGCAGCAGCACCGATGAAATAATGCCCAGCATATTGCGCGTTGATTCTTTGAGCTTCCAGAGAGAAACTATGCCGAGCATCACCATCGGGATGGTAGAGCAGACGATAAACTGAAGGACGACATAGCTGAACTGCAGCCTGCCGCCGATGAGTTGGGAAATAGCCGCCCAGGACTCCTCCCCTTCATAGCCCATGCTGATAAGTTCCAGAAGTTCAAGGGTCACGTCGACAATAAAGAATCCCCAGAGATAGCCGCAGAGTGACTGCATGCAGCCGGAGTCAACCGTCTTTCCCCTGAGCTTCATGATAATGGCATATGATACGATAAGCACCGCGATGCCTGAAACGATTGCGGACATGAGAAAGACGACCGGCATGAGCGGCGTTGACCACCACGGATTTGACTTAAGCGAGCCGAACAGAAAACCCACATATCCATGCAGCACACACGCTGAGGGAATGCCAATGGCGGCAAGAAATGTTGTTATTTTATGATCCAGGTGCAGCGCCTTCTCCGACACGTCAAACACGCCCAGAGACAGCACAGAGTAGAATAATTTTTTCAGCCCAATGCTCTCCCGAGCCAGTCTCACCATATCCGGCCGGAATACAAACCAGATCTCAAGAGCCACAATAATCAGATAAAAGGTGTAGATGTAACCAAACCCTGACATGGCAGATGTGAACTTTGGTGTGAACATGATGTTGAACGCCCGCTCCGGATGGCCGAGATGAAAGAGAAGCGGTGTGCAGGCAAAAAGCAGGAACGAAAAGGCGGCAACAAGCGCAAACCTGGCAACAGGCTTAAGCTCTTCCCTGCCGAATACATGGTAGAGAGAAGAAACAATGAATGCCCCAGCGACAAGCCCGGTAATATACGGATACAGAACAATCAGCAGGCTCCAGAGCACTTCCACTTCATTGGGATATAAAAAACCCTGGGTTACGGCCTCAAGCATTATCGTACCTCCTTATCCAGGCCCACGTAAAATGTCTTCGGGCTGTTGCCGGTTTCCGGTTTGAGCACGCCGATCCGTTCTTCACGTAAAATCCGGGCAACCCGGCTTTCCGGGTCTTTCAGGTTGCCAAACAGCCGCGCTTCAACAGGACACACTACAACACAGGCCGGCATAAGCCCCTTCTTTACCCGGTGATAACACCAGGTACATTTATCAGCCGTTCGACGCTCGGGGTGAATGTAGCGCGCACCATACGGGCATGCCTGCACACAGTAGCCGCATCCCACACAGTGTTTCTCATCGACCAGCACCACACCCTCTTTGGTGGTATACGTTGCACCCACCGGGCATACCTGAACGCAGTTAGCCTCGGTACAGTGGTTGCACAGCTTGGGAACAAAAAATGACTTTTCAATTTTTTCTTTTACTTCGGTATCTTTAAAACCATGCACAGCGCCGTGGGGCGAGTCCACATAGACCGTATCGTCAGCAGTGATGATATATCTCTCAACCCAGGTCCGGAAGAACTCTTCCGGCACGTGGTTTTCAGTTTTGCATGCCTCCACGCATTTACCGCACCCGATGCACCTATTGGTATTTACTATAAACCCGTAGAGTTCATGCGCTGAACCTTTCTGCATGGCCCTTCCCGCAGCGGGGAAAAAAGAGCTTACAGAAACCAGAATACCGCTCCCTAATAGAGTCCATCCTGTCTGTTTAATAAATTTTCTGCGATCTGCATTCATGGCTGATCCCCTGCAAAAAAATACGTAACCAGGTAATTAATGATCCCGCACGCAACAACCGCGCACTATAATTTTACAAAGGCACATGCGGGTTATGACAATCAATGCATTTTAAATCAGGCGCAAATGCTTCTTCCTGGTCTTTCATGTGCTGAACGAAGGAGTTTATTTGCGGAAGAAAATCAGGCCGGCCAATAACCTTTTCATGGCATCGCATGCACGATTCCACCGTGGTGTCTCGGGGCACTTTATCTTTGGTATTCTTGTTGTGCGCCTGCCAGAACCCATGGCATGCTTCACAGGCAACCGCAGCATGACCCCCTGCCCGGGATTCCTTGATTAATTTTTCATGGCACTTGGCACATTTTTCTGTGCCCTGATAGAGAGCGTACATGTTTTCCTGCTCTGCATCAGAATTGCCCCGGTGATAGCCGTACAGGTAACTTCCGTAGGTCCCGAATGACACAGAAAAAAAAAAGCCACGTACTATAAAAAAGCCAATCACGACGGCTATCAGCACAACACATAATCGAATGATATGATTAAAATGCCCCATGGTTGCCTCTCAATATGTTTCAACTAATCTTCTTAAATGCCATTTTGTCAAGATATCATTGAAATTGCGTTCGCTATTGCAGGATGCTTGATATCCAACTAATTTTAATTCCTATACTTTTAAACCAGAAGAAGAAATAATTTAGCACATAATTAGCATGTACTGTGCCATAAATACTATCCCTATGGTTTAGAAAATCCCGCAACTCCTCCTTACAAAGAGTCCGCCTTTTTTTAATGCTTGGTGTTTAGCAGGGATACCTGATAGTATGTTGAGAGCAGAGTACAAACAAAAGATTATTTTTTCAAGTTAAATAGTTGCTGCTATTCTGCGACTGGCTCCAAAAACAAAGTTTCTTGACACTCGCGGTAAAACATGTTTAAATTCAACAAGTCGGGGCGTAGCGCAGCCTGGTAGCGCACTTGAATGGGGTTCAAGTGGTCGCTGGTTCAAATCCAGTCGCCCCGACCAGTAAAATCAAGCATTTAGTCCCGAAGCGTTTCGGGATTAAGTGCTTTTTTTGTGTCCACTGAGAGAAATAGGGGACGTTGTTGACAAATTACACTTACTATTCTATTTCACTCTCGTGACCCCAATTTCCAAT
>JAPLIX010000042.1 GCA_026388865.1 Pseudomonadota bacterium
GCAGGAGGTATATAAGGGTTATGCCGAAAGCATGATGTACAAGATCTTTGCCGAGGCTATGGTTGGAATGGTTGCCGCTATGGCTAAAACAGGGCGGATCGGGACTGTTGTTGAAATCGGCACAGGTCCGGGAAAGGTTACAGAAGTCCTTTGCAGTGAGATGATTAAAAATAATATTTCTGTGCCCATTATCATATCGGACAGGACTTTGGGCATAAAATCAGTTGGTAAAAATCTGCGAAACGAATACCACGGGCTTTCAATCTCTGATTTTGTCTGGGACATTACGCAAGACCCGCCTGAAGAGCTGGTTAAAAAACTTAGAAAGCCTGTTTTAATGTATGAGAGGTTCTGTATCCCTTACGGCGGGTATGAATCCATAGACCGCATCGCACCTGTTGCGGACATACTGCTTCTGTCAGAGGATTTCAACCTTACGGATAAAAAAGAGGCCTATGATATTATTTTCGAGAAGATCGGCTTACAGTTTTTTACCTATCAGGAAACCAGAAAATATCTGGAAAAGCATTTTTCATTTATTCACCCCTTTGAGGATACCGGGGCAATTAACCTGGACGATACTTATTTTTTTATCCTTTCCATGAAGTAAAAACCAGGGAGATAAAGCCTCTCTGTATAGATATGGTACGTACCCTTTACGTTCCCATGCTGTAAAAAGATAAATGGCTTACTGGAACAAGAAAAGCCCGACTCCTTTGCGGAATCGGGCTTTTAAAATTGGCTCCCCAGCGCGGACTCGAACCACGGACCCGGTGGTTAACAGCCACCTGCTCTACCGACTGAGCTACTGGGGAATAATGCTTTCGTTTCAATCGAAGCTATACTTTATAAAAGAAAACCGGTCTGTTGTCAATGGTTTTCAGCGGCGAAAATATCGCAGCGGGCAGGGTTAAAACATCTCCGCGTCAGTCCAGCGGACCATCTCGCCGAGGCAGGGCAGACCATCATGATGCCACATCATCGAGGGCGTCGGCATCTTGCCCGGCGGGCAGATGCGTGAAACCCCGAGGCGCGCAAACAGATTGAACATCTCCGCGCGCCTATCTTCTCCCACCTCAAGGCCGGCATTCTGCATATATTCTTTAATCGGTTCCAGATACTTGACAATATCTTTTAAATCCGGCAGCGGAACTATGCGAATGAAGCGATGCAGGGGCGAAGAGGCAAATTCTTTAAGCGGCTCATACACGACGGTCCACGACAGGTTTTCTGCCGCCCGTATTAATACATTCTCTCCCGCAAGCTCCCTGAGCTCATAGGTATTGTGCAGGTGCCTGAGCACTGCTGCGTCTTCAATATTGAGCCGTGCCGGAGGAGCCTTCTGCTCCTGGGCTTTCATTGCCTGCTCCAGCAGTGGTATAAATTCCTTGGGGCTCACCGCGCCGCCCTCTTCCAGAAAATAGACCTGAGGCGAGATGCAGGCGAACTGGTCAAAGGTGGAAACATCATAGGCTATTTTTTGTGCAAGCCCGGGGGCAGCTTTTTTATTCAGCGCTTCCCTTCCCACCGCACCAAAGCCGATCCTGTGGCTGTGAGAGATTACCCTGGTGCCCGGCGGCACCCGCTTGCACACGGAGGTGCAGGTTGCTTCGCTGCCGTAGACAATAATAACGCTGCAGTGGTCAAAAAGAATTTTTTCAATTGCCTCATCGCCGCCGCGCCAGGAAAGTATCGCCAGGCAGTTGCCTAGTTCCGGATCAATTTTTTTCAGCGTTTCCGCGTACAGGGGCGGAAATATGGGCTCTTCCCGCGAAGCCTTGCCCATAATCGGGGCCTTCACCAGAAACGAGCGCATCACGCTCAAATGCGGGAGACCGGGAATATTGGAGGAAAATATGGCAGCAGTCAGCTCAGGCCCTGTTGCTTTTGAATGGCAGCCGCGCTCTTTTGAATAATGAAACCCGTCGAGAAATGCCGGGTCTCCAAGCTCTGAGCGAAGGGCCCGCAGCAGGTCGTCCCTGCGGGATGAGAGATGCTCCACCTTTATGGATTCCCTGACCATCTCGGGAGAAAAGCCGGTAAACAGGGAAATGGCCTCAACCGCAGCAACTTTTTTCGGGGATGTATCATCAAGCCATTGCTCTGAAGCCCGGTCCAGAATGTCGGCGATGGTTGCAACCGGCAAAGATTCAAGATAGGCTTTTTTTTCTTTTAAAAAGGCTATAACCTTCTCCAGGAACCGGGGCGTGACGACAGGAAACTCCACCCGCATAACCGCGTCTTGCTCGGGGAATTCATGAACGGAATAGCTGAAGCCTGAAATCTCCGCGCGGAGCGGTTCCGGAAGGTAGTAGCCTTTTACCGCGAGCTCTCTCATGACTTCTTTGTTATCTCCTCTATAGAAAGCGAGCAGCCGCGTGCTTCTGAGCCGCGTGCACGGCCGAGAATCTCAAATCCCTGTTCGCAGCGCCGGCCGATGTCATCGGTCTGAATGGCAGCAACCCGCTCCAGATTCGTCAGGTCAAGATGCCAGAGAACACCTTTTGCACCAAGCGGAACCTCTTGCATGGTGCGTGGGTCAAAAACCAGCGTCCTGGTCCAGGGCGGGTTTTCCTTGCAGCGTTTATCCGGAGAGCCGTTGAAGTGATTTTTAAGGGCATTGTCATAAAATTGTGAGCCAAGCTCGGTCATACCCAAAAGATTAATACTCATAGCGGGCGGAATCCCCAGGAACCTGCTGCCAAGGGAGAGAAATTCATCCCGCGCTATCTCTCTCTCCTTACCCTTATACCCACCAGCATCAAGCGTTCTGCTTCCGGCGGGAAGGTTGAAGGCAAGCCCCTGCTGCGCGCAGTAGTCAAAAAAGGTTAAGAATCCAAGCGATGCGCCAATGAGCGCGACCGAAATGTTTTCGTGCTCAGCGAGCTTCAGCTCTTTTGCCAGCTCCTCGTGAACGAAGCCCCGTTCTCCCATCAGAAAGCGGCTTCCCGGCAGACCATATTTATTTTTAAGCTGCTCCATGCCGTAAGCCATTATCATATGCGGAGCTTTTTCCGGAGGAGGCGCAATGATGAAAAACCGAAAGGTGCCGTGGTCGGGGAACAGGCAGCGCCGGGCATTTTCATGTATCGCGGCATTCATGAGCTCAAGGCCTTCTTCTGAAAACAGGGAGCGTCCTTTTTTAACGCCCTGGGTGGTGCCGCTGGTGCTGAAGATCCGCTTTGCTTCAGCCGGCGGTTTGGAAAAGAGCTCAAAGAGTTTGAATCCTTCTGTTGAAATGCCGGGAATGTCGCGCCAGGAAGAGACCGCGCCGGGGGTAGCGCCTCTCTTATCACAGAGCTTCTGATAGATGGGTATCTGGGAATACTGGCAGGAGAATACTTCAAGCGCCAGTCGGTTGAAGTCGCTCTCGTCAGGATTTGTAAAAGAGCTTTTAATA
>JAPLIX010000181.1 GCA_026388865.1 Pseudomonadota bacterium
CAGGAGTGTAAATAAAGTAATGGCTACATCAGAAAAGATACTTGGTTCCCAACGACTTGTATGTAAAAATCCCGAGTGCGGTTATCTGCTGAAGAAAATCTATTTTCTGGAGGGATGGGAAAAAAAGTCAAACGGTAATAACGGGGTTTCTCTTGTCAGAAACAACGGCTCAAGCTATTACGAATGTCCCCAGTGCAGGGCAAAAAACTATATTGTTAAGCAGGGAGAAAAGATCATTCTTGAAAAAATAGTCCGGTTTGAATTGCACAGTTATAATGAAATACGGGGAACAGAGCCTGCGGTCATCGCGGAGCATCAAAATTAGATATACTGAATTGTCGTCATAAAAAAGGGTTGAGGCTTATAAAAGCTTCAACCCTTTTTTAAATGGATTAACTCCTGGTCAGGCGTCCGGCATTTTCTTGTGAAACTGATTCATGGCGCTTTCCGGTCCTTCAATTAAAAGACTTTTTAAGCACTGCCCTGCCCGAACTATTATTTCATCTAAATTCTTTTCCTCTTCCTCAGAAAAGGACTGCAATACAAATGCAGTTTCATCTGCTCCACGTGGCGGCCTGCCTATGCCGATTCTGATGCGCACAAAATAATTTTCTTTTAGACAGTCAATTATGGATTCTATCCCCCGATGACCGCCGCTGCCACCTTTGCTTTTGATCTTGACCTGACCGAATTTCAGATCAAGATCATCATGAATAATAATTATATTTGACGGCGCTATCCGGAAGTCATGAGCAAGGGCTATTATTGCTTCACCACTCAGGTTCATAAAGGTTGCAGGTTTTGCCAGAACTACCGGGATGTCCCAAAGAGTCCCCTGCCCAATTAAGGCCTGCGCTGTTTGCTGTTTTAAGGGAATCTTATTCTGGTGGGAGATGTAATCGAGAACGCGATAGCCAAGATTATGGCGAGTTACTTGATATACTGCCCCTGGATTCCCCAATCCCCCTATCAGTTTCACATACTGTTCCCTGTTGCATTGATTGGCTAAGCTGATTCTTTCTTTTCCCCGGGTTTTTTCTCTACTTCAGGCGCTGGTGTTGGTGCACCCTCTTCTGCTACAGGCGCTTCCTCTTTTACTACTGTTGGAGCAATAACGCCCACCACCGGGGCGGAAAGATCCTCGTGA
Organism: Pseudomonadota bacterium; assembly: GCA_026388865.1. Taxonomy (GTDB): domain Bacteria; phylum Desulfobacterota; class WTBG01; order CAIYCZ01; family CAIYCZ01; genus JAPLIX01. The sequence goes on from JAPLIX010000181.1 coordinate 1,148, forward strand.
ATTTCAAGATGTGCAGAAATATTGATATCAGAGATGTGCAGGGACTGACCAATATCCAGACCGGATACATCAACGTCAAAAGCCTGTGGAATGTCAGAGGGGAAGCACTTGATTTTAATTTCGCGCAGCATCTGCTGCAAGATTCCGCCCATTTGCACCCCGGGGGCTTTTCCCGTAACATTGACGCGCACCGGGACGATTATTTTTTCATCCATCCTGACTGCATATAAGTCAATATGCAGAATCTTGTGGGTAATGGGATCGCGCTGGATTTCTTTTATCATGATATCCTTAGCCGGGATATCACTGCGATCCTCTATTGATAGCTTATGCAGAGCATGCTCCCCGGCGCTATGCCCGACGGGTTTCAATATGGTAGAGAGTTCGGCAGCGCTTATGGTGAGCGTAACCGGTGGGAAATTGTGCCCATAGAGCACAGCCGGAATCAAGCCCCGATCGCGCAAACGGAACGCTGCATTGTTACCTTTTTTGTTACGGCTATGTGCCTTTATTACAGTGGTATCATTCATACATACTCCCAACAACTATTAGGGTGAATTAATTTTGGTACAGCTAAAAAATCCTCTGTTTTAGATAAAAAGTGAGCTTACAGAATCATTGTCATGTATTCTTTTTATTGCCTCAGCTAAAAGATTTCCAACTGAGATGACTTTAATTTTATTGGTATATTGGGTCTTGTTACAAAGGGGAATGGTATTGGTGACCACCAGTTCTTTCAGAGAGCATTTATTAATCTTTTCAATGGAAGATCCGGACAGAACCGGATGAATGCAGCATGCTGATACACTCTTTGCACCGCGTTCAGCAAGTGCATCAGCTGCCTGGGTGAGTGTTCCCGCAGTATCCACCATATCGTCCATAATAAGGGCAGTTTTATTTACTATGTCGCCAATAACATTCATAACCTGAGACTCATTTGGATGATCACGACGTTTATCTATGATAGCCAGGGAAGCTCCCAAGCGTTTAGCGATAGCACGGGCCCGCTCCACCCCTCCGGCATCGGGAGACACGATTACCAGGTCATCCTGGTACTGTTCACGAAGGTACTCAATCAGCACGGGTGTAGCAAACAGGTTATCCACGGGAATATTAAAAAAACCCTGAATTTGCCCTGCATGCAGATCTATCGTCAGCACTCTGTCGGCACCAGCAGAGGTGAGCAGATCAGCAATCAGTTTTGCAGATATGGGCACACGGGGAGCGACTTTTCTATCCTGTCTGGCATATCCATAATAGGGAATAGTTGCAGTAATTCTCTCCGCCGAAGCTCTTTTCATGGCGTCAATCATTATCAGGAGTTCCATGAGGTGATCGTTAACCGGGACACACATGGACTGGATGAGAAAGACATCCATACCCCGGACATTCTCCTGGATCTCTACCATTATTTCACCATCACTGAACGTGCCTACCTTTGCTTTGCCTAATGATGTATTGAAGCAGCGACAGATCTCTTCAGCCAGGGGTAAATTGGAATTTCCCGCAAATATTTTCAAATTAGTCAATGACGGCGCCTTTCCTGATATAGGGTTATATTGCTGATGTGGATTGCGCAGCACTAGCTGCTAAGAGAGCGGTGCAATCACGTGCTAATCTACTACACTCTGGACAATAAAAACCCTTTGATGGGGGGAGAGAGCTAATTTTGAAAGAGCTTTCTGAGCCCGTTTCTCGTCTGGGAATATCCCGAATACCGATGAACCGCTCCCGCTCATTAGTGAGCCATAAGCCCCTGCTTTTATGAGGCCATTCTTGATTTTTTGAATTTCAGGATATTGTTCTACCACCACCTGCTCCAGATCATTAACCAGAATGGGCAGCACCTGGTGGATATCCCTAATTGAACTAAGAAGTCTAATATGTTTTGCCTTATTTGTCAATATTTTATAATTCCGGTATGCCCATGCTGTAGCAACACTAAAACCCGGATATAGCACTATAAACCAAAGAGGTCTTTCGAGGGTAACAGGGCTGAGACGATCCCCGATGCCGCCGGCCCGGGCAGTGTTTTTAGTGTAAACAAAAAAAGGAACGTCCGCACCGAGCGCAACGCCCAGTTTTTTCAACGAGCTGTTGGTCAGGTTACACCCCAGAAGTTTGTTTAACCCTTTAAGCACTGCGGCAGCATTGCTGCTACCTCCTCCTAACCCTGCCCCGACCGGTATATTTTTTCTGATGTGAATTGAAACGCCGGTTGAAATGCGCGCGCTCTGTAAGAAGGCATGGGCCGCCTGATATGCAAGATTTCTTGCATCGCCGGGGATTGTCGGGTCATCGATAGTAACTGCTATGCCCGGTTGAGAAGATAGTCTCAGCTTTATTTCATCATACAGGCTGATTTTATGCAGGATAGTCTGAAGCTCATGGTATCCATCAGCTCTTTTTCCCAGGATTCTAAGAGTTAAATTTATTTTTGCAGGTGAGCGAATAGTTAATTCATCCAACGGGTGTTCCTATGGTGCAATTCTGTCTTTTTCGGTTTCCCTGACATAGCGCATTCTGAGATCATAGAGCAAATTGCTGAGCAGCGCTTCTTCCTCCTTGGTCAGATTTCCGGCAGTCTTTTCCTTGAGAATGCCGAGAATGTCAATAGTCTGTTTTGCCATTATGAGGTTGCGCTGCATTTTGTTGGTTATAGGATCAGGGATTTCCCCGAAATGATAAAGGGCTGAAGAACTCAGTGAGAGAACAAACGATGCAAAATTAATGTCGGGAGGCAGGGTGTTCTGCCTGTTTGACGCTTGTTCTTTAGCTGTTTTGGTATCTTCGGTGGCGGTGTTTTTAGTTTCGGTGCTCATCAAAACTTCGTTTATCCTTGATCGTGAAACCGGTATCCTTTTCTTCTGTCATATATACCTCCTGTATGCACTGAGCGTATTATAAATTAAAGGGAACGTGCTGAACGGTTCTGCACACTTGCTATGCTATACATGAGCAAAGAAGAACGCACACACTATCCCGGTGCTGCCGCCACACCACTGACCGATCAGGATGATACGTGCCGGTTAATACCGTGAGCAGCAGCTCTGTTTTCAGCTGATTACCCAGGTGCTGATAGCTCCTTTTAGCGCGAAGAATCCTTACTATGGTAATTTTTGGGTTTCTTTCCAAGTATAATAAATTCTGTGGAAAACGGTTAGATGAGTAAAAAGGGCCATAAGCCACATGATGATTTCCATGCTGTTAAAAAAGGTGCCGGCGGCAAGGAGCAGAATCCGTTCTGCCCGCTCCATGAGGCCCACCTTGCACTCCGGAATCAGCGCCTCAGCCTTTGCCCGTGTGTAGGGAATGAGCACCGTACCGAGTGATGCAATAGAGCACAGGCTCACCATAAATATTTTCCCCTGCAGTGCATAAAAGATAATCAGTGCTATAAGCAGCGACATGTCTGAATAGCGGTCAATGACAGAATCAATAAAGCCCCCGAAGTGAGAGGTTTTGCGCTGGGTGCGGGCTGTGGCTCCGTCAAGCATATCAAAGAATCCTGCGGCTAAAATAAGCAGGGCAGCACTTTTCCAGTATCCGGCAATAATCGCCGCTGCAGCAATCAGATTGACCAGCAAGCCCATGAGCGTGAGAGCTGTGGGGTGCACCCGCACAAGAACAGTATTTTTTATCAGCCAGGAAAGAGGCCGATCTAATTCATGTCCCAAGATTGCACTGATCATTGATGAAATAACGAAGCCGGTTTCAGAAGAGGGTTAATCTTTCCCATAAAAACAGGGGAAGAGAACTGTTTTGAACTCTTCCCCTTTGTAGTGGCTTTCACGAATTTGTCAAGCAGAAAAACATGCCTGACAGCTACTTGTTAGTTTCTTCAAATTCAGCATCCACGACATCTTCCTGTCCGCCTGCCTTGGCTCCACTGCCTGGAGGCGGCGGCGGTGGTGATTGAGAACCTTCTGAAGCTTTCTGATAGATAATTTCTGCGAGTTTATGGGATGCCTTGTTCAGGGCTTCCATCTTCTCCTTTATCTGGGAGGTGTTGCCAGAATCCATTGCTTCCCGCGTTTCTTTGATGGCATCCTCAATGCTTTTAATCTCCGGCTCAGAAAGTTTCGCCTTGTTTTCACCGAGTATTTTTTCCGTATTGTAAGCCAGCGAGTCTGCCTGGTTTCGTATTTCAATCTCTTCCCGTCTTTGCTTATCCTCTTCAGCATGCGCTTCAGCTTCTTTTACCATCTTATCAATGTCATCTCTGTTTAACCCGCTTGAAGCAGTAATGGTTATCTTCTGTTCCTTTCCGGTGCCCAGGTCTTTTGCCGAAACATTGACAATGCCGTTGGCATCAATATCAAAGGTGACTTCAACCTGCGGCACGCCGCGAGGGGCAGCGGGCATGCCGACGAGCTGAAATTTGCCCAGGGTCCGGTTATCACGTGCCATGTCCCGTTCGCCCTGCAGCACATGTATCTCTACGCTGGTCTGATTGTCTGCAGCAGTGGTGAAGATTTCGCTTTTACGGGTTGGAATGGTTGTGTTGCGCTCAATGAGCCGTGTGGTCACGCCGCCCAGCGTTTCAATGCCCAGCGACAGCGGTGTCACATCAAGCAGCAGTACATTTTTCACCTCTCCGGAAAGAACGCCAGCCTGAACAGCTGCGCCCAGCCCCACCACCTCATCGGGATTAACTCCCTTGTGGGGCTCTTTCCCGAACAGGGTTTTTACCAGTTCCTGCACTTTTGGTATTCTGGTGGAGCCTCCGACCAGAATCGCTTCATCAATATTATTGGCAGTAAATCCCGCATCTTTGAGAGCCTGTATACAGGGTCCTTTGGATCTTTCGATAATATCATCCATCATCTGTTCTAACTTGGACCGGGAGAGCTTCATGTTCAGGTGTTTGGGTCCTGACGCATCAGCAGTCACGAATGGCAGGTTAATCTCGGTCTCAAGCGTTGATGAAAGCTCAATTTTTGCTTTTTCTGCCGCTTCCTTCAGCCTCTGGAGCGCCATCTTGTCCTTGCTTAAATCAATACCCTGATCTTTCCTGAATTCTGCAATCAGCCAGTCTATAATCCGCTGATCAATATTATCCCCGCCCAGATGGGTATCGCCATTGGTTGCCTTTACCTC
>JAPLIX010000575.1 GCA_026388865.1 Pseudomonadota bacterium
TAAGTGCGGCACCTTACCCAACCCTGGTATTTTGAGGGTCTCGACAGAGCCCGAACCTTGCTTCATTGGGATTAAGGTGCAAACGGGGAGTTATGTAAGCTCTGCGTGAAGGTCGGCTCTCGCCGCCTTAGATAGCACAGACGATAATCTCCCCGCTTACACACAAAGACGTTTGTTACGCAGCCTCCGTAAGTTGACACCGTGTTTCCGAGTAATTGGGTACGTACACGCTATGATCACGCACAAGAGCAAAGAGAATGCCGAGAAGCTTTCGACTGACAGCTACCAGGGCCTTGGTCTTGAGCATGCCCCGATCACAGGCGCTCCGATACCACTGGTGCATTGCACCGCCTTGTTTGACGGTGTTGATGGCGGCAAAGTACAGAAGCTTCCGCATCAGCGGACGGCCGCGCTTGGAGATGTGGCGCTGACCTTTATGTCTGCCGGAGCTCACTTCAAAGAGGTCCAGTCCGGCAAGCTTCATGACCTCACCCAGGGTGCGGAACTTCCGAAAGTCTCCCACCTCTCCGATCAAGCCGGCGGCCGTGACATCGCCGATCCCTTTGAGCGAAAGAAGTGTGTTGCTGTACGGAATCTGGGCAAGATGCTGTATCATTTTCAGCTCCAGGTTCTTGGTAAACCGCTGAGAGGCTTCCATAAGGGCAAGCAACTCCTGTATTTCCAGCACCATGCTTGCTTGGCCTTCGGCGACACCTACCGTGGATTGTGCAGCCTCGTAGAGCGCTTGGGCGCGATCGGCTCCCAGCTTCCCCCTGCTGACCTTTCTCAGCGTCTTGGTAAGCTCGGTAAGGCCGTAGGCCGCGATCTCTTGCGGCGTTGGATAGTGTTTCAAAAGATACTGGGCGCTGGCGCTCTTTACACCCTTCATCGCCTGCAAAAACTCCGGGAAGATACTCGCCATAAGACACTGGATCTGATTCGCCAGGGCCGTATGACGCCGCGTGCTTCGTTCCCGGGCCTGGCTGAGCCTGCGCAGTTCGGCTGCCGGCCCTTCCGGGATCACCACCGTGAGGAATCGACCCATCGCGATGATGTCGGCAATGACTTTGGGGTCCTTCTGATCCGTCTTGTTCGGCGAATTGTCCGTAACCTCCTTGAAGCGTTTCGTATGCAGGGGGTTAACTTGCACCAGCTCCGCTCCGCGCGCCCGCATGAAATGCGCCAGCGGCTCGGCATAGGGGCAGGTGGACTCAAACCCGAAGATAATGCCGTCAAGGTTATGCAGCTTCTGAGCACGGGATACTCGCTCCCAGAACTCCCCAAATCCCGCCCTGTTATTCGGGACGGCGAAGGGCTTCACGTCAGTCCCATCGGGACAACGCCAGTATCCAAAATGTTTGTCTTTACCAATGTCGGCAGTCACAATAAGATGTTTCCCATTGACGAACGAACGTTTTATTGTTTTAATCGGTTTCAAGGCTATACTCCTTTCCTCGGTTTGGTTTACCATCTTCCCAGCTGGTTTCAAATCGAGAAAGAGTATAGCCTATTAATTTGGGCTTAGCTACTTTCTACAATATAGCAAGCTCTGTGGTTAATCTTTTAACTCGTTTGGAGGTCACTATGAAATGGGATGCGGCTGCTGAAAAAGCTCAGGAGATGCTCGCGATACCGCCGATCATGGCGCCATACGCCCGGCTGCAGTCGGAAAAAATCGCCCGCCACAAAAAGCTTGACCGGGTAACTGCCGGCGTGGTGAAGGAAACAGCACAGGTGTACCGGGACTTTATGGGCAAGGAAAAGAGCGAAGAGCTTACGGCGTTTCTTGAGGGCAAAGGCCCGGCGCCGGCCATGGAGGATGAGCTCTTCTTCTCCGATGAAAATGCCCTCTATAACATTGATTTATGTTTCACCAAGTATGGAGAAAATACCAGGGGGGTCCGGGACATTCTCAAAGACATGATGAAATCAGTTATTGCCGTATGCGAAGAGGAGCATGTCACGGAACTGATGGCAGACCGCGCCCCGGTTGCCCTGCATGGGGCAAGCCGCTTCAGCATCGGCATGACCGGCTGCCCCAATTGCTGTGTCAGCCCTTACATGAAGGACTTCGGCATCATCATGCAGCACCGGGTTGATATTACCAAGGCAGAGTGCGTTCAGTGCGGCGAGTGCCTGAAGATGTGCTTTGAAAAGGCAGTTACGCTTACTGAAAAAGGCCCTGTTATTGACCGGAAACAATGTGTTATGTGTGAGCTCTGCGCGCGGGACTGCCCGACCGGAACATTGATTACCGGCGCGCGGGGGTTTAAGGTGGTGGCCGGAGGCTCGGGGGCCCGTAATCCACGAATCTCGGCAACAATCGAAGAGTTCACCAGCAAAGAGCGGGTGCTCGCTATCCTGAGAAATGCTATTGCCGCGCTGCGAAAGGCCCCGCTCGGAGAGTCGCTGAAAGCAATTGTGGAGCGGGAACCTTTACGAAAAGGAAACTCCATGGAAAAAGCCGAAATCACTCTCACCTTTGACTTAAACAATAAGCGGGATCAAAAAGTGTATGAGGGGATAATGAATTTAACCAAATACTTTGACGGCAATCTCTCGGAAGCGTTCATGCAGTTCTTCGACCGCATGGTCTACACCATCGCGGAATGCGAAACACGCATGCAGAAGTGCGAAAACCTGCTCATCCAGGTGGCTGACCAGTACGTCGGCAAAAAAGAAGGGCATGCCTAATCGCTCACAGAAAGCAGGCGATAGACGTCAGAGAGCAGAGCACAGAATAGCACGGCAGAGTGCTGCCGCATACAACAGTCTCTACAGTAAAATTCCAGCCAAATCGCCAGTAACCATCAGTGAAAATAAAATCTTTTGAATTCAGCGCGCGAGAGCTTGCCGGGTCCATGGGTGACTTCGGCACCCTATTCCCCCTTGCCATCGGCTACATTGTGGTCTGCGGCTTGAATCCCGCCGGGTTCCTGGTGATGATGGGCGTGGCCAATATCGCTACCGGCCTTATCTATAAACTTCCCATGCCCATAGAGCCCATGAAGGTGCTGGCCGTGGTTGCCATTGCCCAGCACTGGACGCCTTCCATGGTATATGCCTCTGGCTTTGCCATGGGGATTGTCTGGGTCCTTTTAGCCATGACCGGCATCATGACTTTTATCGCGCGAATTACTCCCCTGTCAGTTATCCGCGGCATCCAGGCAGCCCTCGGCGTGCTGCTTGCTGTTGAGGCGTGCAGGATGCTCGCGACCGGCTGGTCGCTGGGCATTGTTGCCGTCATGATTGTGGTGGTGCTGCGGGATAACCGCTATGCACCGGCAGCGCTTGTGCTGATGGCCATGGGCATTATAATAATGCTGGTTAAAGGACAGCTGCAGCACATCGCGGCCCCGGCGTTCAGCCTCCCGCCGCTCAGCGGTTTCACTGCCAAAGAGGTATGGCAGACGATGCTTGCAGCAGGATTTGCGCAAATTCCGCTCACCGCTGCCAACGCGGTGATTGCCACCGCTTCCCTGATAAAAGTCTACTGGCCTGAGCGAAGCGTAAGCGAGCAGCAGCTGGCACGCA
>JAPLIX010000572.1 GCA_026388865.1 Pseudomonadota bacterium
GAAAACTTCAATTGCCAGGGTCTGGATGGAGCCTGGGGATGGGAATTTTATAGTAAACGAAAAAACTCTGGATGACTATTTCGGCGGCCTGAGCTGCCAGATAGCATCCATCATGCAGCCGCTTGAGCTTACCGAATGCCTGGGCAAATATAATATTTGCGCCAATGTCATGGGCGGCGGCATGACCGGACAGGCAGATGCCATCAAGCACGGCATTTCCAAAGCCCTGCTGGTGCTGAACCCTGAATTCCGGGCACTCCTGAAAAAAGCCTCCATGCTCACCCGTGACTCGCGCAAAAAGGAACGAAAGAAATACGGGCAGAAAGGCGCGCGCAAGAGATTCCAGTTTTCCAAGAGATAATTTTTTTTACACAGCACATTATATGCGATCAAGGGCCCTCACCCCGAACAGCGGTGAGGGCTTTTTTACTGATATGACGGGTGTCACGAAAGGAAACCGGGCAATGCGGCATGCAGTGACCAGAAAACAGCAAAACAGCAAAATGTGCCTTGTCTGCGGGCTGAAAAATCCCTACGGCCTGCGCGCGTCATTTTATGAAATGGACAATCAGGAGCTGGTGGCGCTGATTCGTCCGCGGGATGAGCACCAGAGCTATCCGGGCCGGTTGCACGGCGGACTGACGACCGCGCTGCTGGATGAGACCATAGGCCGCGCGATCATGATGAAATACCCTGAGGTAATGTGGGGGGTTACCGTGGAATTCCAGACAAAGTTCAGAAAACCAATTCCGCTCGATGTTGAGCTGCGCGTGGTCGGCAGGATAACCAGCGACAACAGCAGGTTCTTTGAGGGGACGGGTGAGATCCTGCTGCCGGACGGCGACATCGCCGCCACCGGCTATGGCAAGTACATTAAACTACCCCTGGAAAAGATTTCTGACTTTGATCACGATGAGCAGGAGTGGCGCGTTGTGCCGTCAGCGTCAGATCCAATTGAAATCGATTATTAGATAATATGATTTGTACAATGTAATACTTGGATTAAATCTGAAAATATTTGTGATGACTTCTTAATGAATCATTCAATTGCTCAGGCAGAAGTGGCCTTTCTCTTAAAGCAGAAGTCTACAATTTTTCGCTGCAAGAGATCACCATAAGATATAGTTAAAAATTAAGGCAGGGCTATTGCTGGGTCAACGCTTGCTGCTATCCGCAGCGTGAACTTCACCGGCTGATGTATACTATGGCCTGGACAGCAAAGTGCTGCAAACACGCGCACCAGTTAAAAGGAGAACGATGCTTATGCGACGCAGGCAAAATTGTGGTTTGAGACTTGCGTAAGTGACGGAGTCAATGTATAAGAGAGGCAAAACCATCTCTTAGCTGTATACCGCTTCCGTCCAAAACCTTTTAAAAACATACAATTGACATACCATAGCTCACGGCCTATACTTTTCGCATCACGAAGCAAATTCTTATCAAATCAAAATAAAACAAATTAAATTAAAAAGATGATTAAGGAGGTGTGTGCCATGGCATGTCACCGGATTCCCAAACAAGAGGCAATGGATTTAAAGCCTTCGGATCTTACCCGCACGGTCAGTGATATGGCGCTGATAACAAAGGCCGTCGACAAACCCCTCAGTCAGTACATGACCGCTGGCTATCTGGAATTAAAGCCGGGATATGATCGGGAGCTTTCCACGGAATATGAAGAAGTCAATCTTTTCCTGGAGGGCTCTCTGAGCTACAGCTTTGGGGGGGAGCGCTTCACCGCTCAAAAGGGGGATGTGGTCCTGATCGAACAGGGCAGCCGGGTCCATTATACTACGGAAGAAGGCTGTCTGGTTTTTTATGCCCTCTATCCGCAGCTGAAACCCCGCCGGGATTAGGCCGGCTTTTCGGGATGGCGGGCTAAAAGATTTATTTAATCAGTAGGTCTGGGGTTCGAGTCCCCGATGGCCCATAAGAAATTACTTCCATAGCAACAACTGTCATGGCGGGTCCCATAAGCCGTTTCTTGTGGTTAAGTTTTCCGGCTCCACCCCCCCTATCAATCCCAAAAAATAAATAATTTGTAGTAGCCAGTACTTAATCCTACACACACAGAATTTTGAGTTAACTTAATCTGACAGAACAAAGACTTCTTCTGCTAATGTGGCATAATTAAGGAATGGTGAGCAGACTGCTTATAAACAGTAAGCGCGCATTTTGAACGATAAGGTGACACCACAATATATAGCAAAAAGCAGGGCCATTGCTGACCCTGCCTCTGGTTTGTAACGTGATTTAGTCTTTTGAATTAGCGCCATACAGCAAAACACAGTACTGAATATAGGGCGCTAAAATTCCCCGTTTCTTCAAGAAAATAAATCTGTCCCGTTTTCTGCACGTCTGATGCCCGTCTAACCAGTTGACCTTGACGTCTTATTTCAACGCACGTTTTACTTTCTCCGGGGTGATCGGCAAATCCCTCACCCGGGCTCCCACTGCTTTTGCTATGGCATTTGCAATGGCAGGGGCTACCACGGTTGTCGCAGGTTCCCCCGAACCCACGGGGTAGAAATGGCTTTCAATCAAATGCACGTCAATTTGTGGCACATCCTTCATGCGCAGCGGGTTATAACCAGTGAAATCTTTCTGGACGATGGCGCCGTTCAAGACGGAGCTTGAATCTTTAGTCGCCAGACTGAGCCCCCAAAGCAGTCCCCCCTGCATCTGAGCGATAGTGCAGTCGGGATTGACTATTGTTCCCACATCAGCGGCCAGAGTCAACTTTTTCACCTGATAGACACCGGTTTCCGGATCGACTGAAACTTCAGCAACACAGGCAACCCATGTAGGCATCGTTCGTTCCTGGCCGAAACTGCAGGCCATTCCCATAGCAGTGTTTTTTAGCAAAGCC
>JAPLIX010000525.1 GCA_026388865.1 Pseudomonadota bacterium
GCTCCCTATGGGGAACCCGAGTATAAGGATCTTATCTTTTCTGAGCTAATGGATTTAAAAAAAGACGGTTCCTTTAAGCTGAATATGGAGTATTTTGATTATTGTGCTGGCTTGAAAATGACCAGCAATAAATTTGATAAACTTTTTGGCGGCCCACCGCGAAAACCCGAGACGCTATTGACCCAGCGGGATATGGATCTGGCCCGCTCTATTCAGGATGTTACTGAAGAAGTAATGCTGCGCATAACACGGCACATCCATAAAGAGACCGGGGAAAAGAATCTTTGTCTTGCAGGGGGTGTTTCCCTTAATTGTGTTGGCAATGGAAGAATATTGCGCGAGGGCCCGTTTGAACATATCTGGATACAGCCGGCTGCCGGCGATGCCGGTGGTGCCCTGGGAGCGGCACTTTTTGTATGGTATCAATATTTAGAGAACACACGAGCCGCTGATCACCAGCGGGACTTTCAGCGCGGATCTTATCTTGGCCCGGAATACAAAAACAGCTACATCGCTGATTATTTGAATAAACATACCATACCCTATACTGAACTTAGTGATGATGAGATACCGGGAAAAATTGCTGATTTGATTGCACAGGAAAAGGTAATCGGATGGTTTGAGGGACGCATGGAATTCGGGCCGCGGGCGCTGGGAGCCCGCTCCATCCTCGGCGATGCACGCTCCCCCAAGATGCAGGAAGTCATGAACCTGAAAATAAAATTTCGTGAAAGCTTCCGCCCGTTTGCCCCATCGGTTACAAAAGAACGCGTTTCTGACTATTTTGAAATGGACGGTGAAAGCCCGTACATGCTCCTGGTCGCTCCGGTAAAGAAAGATCTCTGCCGTGAGATGACAGATGAAGAACAGAAACTGTTTGGCCTTGAGAAGCTGCATGTTTCCCGCTCAACGATACCGGCAATAACGCATGTGGATTATTCTGCCAGAATTCAGACGGTTAACCGGGAAAACAATCCTCTTTTCCATGACATGATTGAGACGTTTGACAAGAAATACGGGTGCCCGGTGGTCATTAATACTTCATTTAATGTACGGGGTGAGCCAATCGTCTGTACGCCTGAGGATGCGTATCTCTGCTTTATGCGCACTAACATAGATTACCTGATAATGGGCAATTTTCTGCTCGATAAAACAGAGCAGAAACCATTGGAAAAAGACATTGACTGGCGCAAACAATTTGAGCTGGACTGAGCATTTCGAAGGGCTGATTGAGCATTGCAGGGCATTTCCTTGGATCCCATACGCCCCCGTATTTGCGAATCGAAGCACTAGGGGAAATACATGATTATTGAAGAAATCAACAGTATCAGAAGCGGTAAAAAGGAATTACGGCAGTTCGGAATAATAATCGGCATTGCCTGCGGCCTGCTGGGTGTTTTGCTGTGGTGGCGTGGGAAGACATACTATTCTTATAGTTTCATAATTGCTGCTGCTGTGCTTTTTTTGGGGTTCACCCTGCCCGCTGCATTGAAACCATTTCACAAGGTGTGGATGACCATATCCATACTTATGGGATGGTTAATGACACGGGTTATTTTAATTATTTTGTTTTATGGTATACTTACCCCAATCGGTTTAATTGGTCGCTTATGCGGCAAGGATTTCCTGGATATAAAATTAAATAAAAAGGCGCCAAACTACTGGGTACTGCGAGGCAAAAAGGAGCATGATAAGAAATCATATGAACAGCAGTTCTAATACACGAGGTATATACACATATGAGTAAATTAGCAATCATCGCAGAATTCTGGGCGTTTCTCAAAGCACGCAAAAAATGGTGGCTGGCACCTATTGTCATTTTTCTGTTTCTGCTTGGTGCGTTGATCATTTTTACTGAAGGTTCTGCCGTAGCTCCATTTATCTATACACTGTTTTAATAAAGATGACCGGTCACATATACTATTACCTCTATGAGACCGGTTATCTTTATCCTATTATAAAATTCTTTTCGGTTTTAATATAAAAAGCACGTTGATAGTATTTTCTTGGAATGGTTTGCTTTTATGGAGAGAAGAGTTTGAGAAAGATTCTAGTTACAGGAACTGCTGGCTTTATAGGCTTTAGCCTTGCAAGAAGACTCCTTGATCGTGGCGACACGGTAGTCGGCCTTGATAATATAAATGACTATTATGATGTGATGCTCAAGTATGGCCGCCTTGCTGAAACAGGCATTGCCCGGGAACAAATCACCTATGGGCAATCAGTTCAAAGTTCCAGCTACCCCCGCTATAAGTTTGTTATGATGAATGTGGAAGACAGAGAAAAACTATTTGACCTTTTTAAAAGTGAGCAGTTTGATATGGTCTGCCACCTTGCTGCCCAGGCAGGGGTGAGATATTCACTGGTTAACCCCTATGCCTATATCAGCAGCAATATTGTGGGTTTTATGAATATTCTAGAAGCCTGCAGGCAGTACTCTAACAAGCATTTAGTATATGCGAGCAGTTCAAGTGTTTATGGCCTCAACGAAGAGATGCCTTTTTCTACTCACCATAATGTTGATCACCCAATAAGCCTGTATGGGGCAACTAAAAAAAGTAACGAATTAATGGCCCATTCCTATAGCTACCTGTATAATATACCTTCAACAGGGCTGCGCTTCTTTACCGTCTATGGCCCCTGGGGACGACCTGACATGGCTCTCTTTCAGTTCACAAAAGCTATTCTTGAGGGTAATGCACTAGATGTATATAATGACGGGAAGATGCAACGTGATTTCACGTATATTGATGATATTATTGAAGGTGTCCTGCGGGTTATGGATAAGCCGCCGGCCGTCAATAAAGACTGGAGCGGCAAATGCTATAACATCGGGAATAGCAAGCCGGTAAGCCTTCTGGATTTTATTGAAGCGATTGAAGAGACCCTCGGTAAAAAAGCTAAAATGAATCTGCTGCCCATGCAGCCGGGGGATGTCCCCGCTACCTGGGCTGATGTCAATGATTTGATTGAGGTGTTTGATTATAAACCCCATACCCCATTTAAAGAGGGTATTAAAAAGTTTATCGCTTGGTACAAAACGTTTTATAAGGATTAATGTCCAACAGAAATATTTTATTTATATCTTCTTGTAAGGAGATATGTTTATTTTGATTTAAGACAATCGCTGACACTATCAAAAATATTATTTCTGTTTTCTTTTAAATATTTTTCAATTCTTTTAATATACTCTGCACTGACCCCTGCATGCGTTGGCAAATTTATAACATGCTGACTAATTTTCTCCGCAACAGGATTTTCTCCCCAGTGATAATTCCAATATTCGTAATTTGAATTAATTGGGTGGATAGGGGATAAAAACCAATCTCCCAGTTCAATTCTGGATTCCACAGCTTTGGTAAATAGCTCCTTCCTATCTTTTACTAACAGAGGATATTTTAAATATCCATGTTCTGCATATGGTGGTACATACGGCGTTTCGATGCCAAGCATACATAGCAGTTTATCATAGTGTGATGCTGTTTTTTTACGATGCTGGAAAATAGTTTTAAAATTATTTAATTCCCTTAAACCTCGTTGTGCTTGATATTTTGAAAAACCTTTTTCAAAATTAATTGGCTTTAAGGGTCGTTCCATCTCTTTACCCTGAGATGAGCCTAAAATCAGATTATATGTACTTAACCAACGATAGAGACGTAAACCTGTCCAATAGGTCTGTGGAGTTAATAAATACGTCCTACATACAACTAATATTTTTAATAATACTACTTCTAAAATTGAGGGGTGTTGAAAACCATTTTCCATTTCCGCCAGCTGCGCAGCAATATGTTGATTGGAAGTAACCGCAATTCCTCCCAGCCCTGTTGTAAATGGCTTATTCCACTGCGTCGAATAAAATGCTGCTTCTGCTATAGTTCCATTTGGCCTCCCCTTGTATGAGCCGCCAAATCCATGCGCGCAGTCCTCAATTACTCTTACCTCATGACTGCGTGCAATATCGTTAATACTGTCAAAA
>JAPLIX010000430.1 GCA_026388865.1 Pseudomonadota bacterium
CATGCTGCAGATCTTCTTTGGTCATGGCCAGCAGTTTATTCAGGAGGTCTCCCATCTCCTCTGCCCGCTTTTCCACCGGGAAGTCTGTTTCCGCGAACCCGAAGTGGCCAAAATCATAGCCTCCGATCCAGTCAGGCCCGTCACAGTCAAGAATCGGCGGGGTAAACTTATTGACCCACTCATAGCCAAGCTTGCACACGCCAATGGAGCTTTTCAGGGTATCAGTGGGCAGGCGCAGCGCCAGAAAAGTCCCGGATGGCCGCATCATGCGCGATCCATTGGTATCCCTGATCCAGTTATTGGCAGTGCGGGGCACCCACATATCAAATACTTCCTTTGCAACCGGCTTGCCGCCGGTCTCCTTGATGATATCTTCTAAAACCAGCTTTTCATACTCAAGCTGCTTTGAGGAGGTGAAACCCCACAGGCACACGCCCACCGCATTTTTCACATTATCCTGAAACACCCGCTTTTTCCAGGTCTCCCAGTATTCTTCATTTGAGTTAGCCCACCACCAGATATAATAGACTGTGGGCCATTTCTGCACCACGCCGCCAATCTCGGCGCGTCCGACCTCATACATGAACCTGACCGCTTCTTCCAGAGAATTATATTTCACCAGGTACCACTTAAACCGGTCCTCGGGAAGGGTTGAGGTCTGGTTGGGAATCCGCCCTTCACAGGGCCACACCTTGGGGCCGGGATAGGGATGAAGCTTAACCGCCATCTTCGTCACCACGCCGACACCGCCCAGGGCGCCTGCATAGCCGCGCAGCATTCCTCTTAAATCAGGGCCGGGACCTTCACCCCAGAAGCCGCAGCCGGCGTCCTGAGAAAATGACCCGGTTCTCAATATCTCACCGTTGGGCAGCACCCATTCCATGCCCAGAATATTGCGGTAGGAAACACCAAGCCGGTAGCCCACGCCCCACATGCCCTGAAACAGGTGGCCGGCAAGAGCCGAGGACTGGGCACTTGCTTCAGGAGAGCCGATATAAAGGCCGCGCTTGTTTGCTTCTGCATGAAGCTGCGCAAGGGTGGTCATGGGCTCGATGACCGCGTACATGTTTTTCTCATCCAGCTCAAGGATATTTCCCATGCGCTTGGGATCGATGATGACGGTCTCGGGGCGATTGGGAGAGCCGGTGAGCGACCACTGGTTTGACCCGACGGGAATGAACGGGACCTTAAAGCGGTTGCAGATTTTTACCACTGCCTGGGTCTCTTTGGTTCCGGCGGGCAGCACCACGAACTCCGGCGGCATTGACATGCCGAGGGTCTTGGGCGGCAGCCAGTCTCCGTAATAGGCTTCCATGGTGGCGGGAGCATCGGAAACATTCTCCGCGCCGATCGCTGCCTGAAAGGCTTTCAGTATCTGCTGGTGTCTCTCACTCTTTCTATCTACCTTCTGCATTGTTATCTCTCCTCTTAAAGAGCTTCCATCATCAGGTCAAACAGGTTCTTGACTTCCATTTTTTCATCCATACCAATACCGCCTGCGCGCAGGTTGCTCTCGCACCAGGGGCAGCTGGTGACGAGCGTCCGGGCGCCGGTATCCTTTGCCTCGGTAAGCCGCTCCCGCGCGGTCCACTGGGCAAAATCCTTGAAGCCGGTGTACGCGCCGCCGCCGCCGCCGCAGCACCAGGCGTATTCCCTGATGCGCTCCATCTCCGCGAGTTCTACGCCGGGGATTGATTTGAGGATTGCGCGCGGCTCATCATAGACGCCGTCCAGGTCTTTGCCCGGCACATAGGGCCGGCCGAGCCGTCCCATGTGGCAGGGGTCATGCCAGGTAACCGTGAGGGGTACTTCCTTTTTATATTTTATCTTCTTGTCCTGAACCAGCCGGTCCAGATACTCTGCAACATGGAGCACCTCGAATTTCTTCTTCACCGGAAGCTCATCGTACTCGACACGGATGGTGCCGTAACAGCCGGCACAGGGAGTAACGAGGGTCTTGATTCCCAACTCGTTAAAGCGTTTAATATTGGCAACACCGAGCCGTTCAAACTCTTCCATCATGCCAGTCTTTTCCGGGGGGCTGCCGCAGCACAGCTCTTTGTCTCCGAGAATTCCGAAGTCAACCTTGTTCTGTTTTAATATCTTTGCAATATTTAAGATCGTCGGTTTCAGTTCCTGGGAAAGACCGTAGGTGCAGCCGACAAAGAACAAAACCCCGGCTTTTTCCTTATTCAGGTCCTTGATGCCGAGGTTCTGCAAATCTTTGGCCCAGGCATTTCTCTTAGCGCGCGGCTGAAGCCAGACATTGTCATACTGCTTGACGCTGTCGATCATGGCCTTATGCTCGGGCAGCGGCCCGAATTTTTTAATATACTCGGAGCGCATCCAGCGGTAGAGCTTGATTAGTTCCCCGTCCCTGATGCCC
The DNA here is from genome assembly GCA_026388865.1 of Pseudomonadota bacterium. Classification (GTDB taxonomy): domain Bacteria; phylum Desulfobacterota; class WTBG01; order CAIYCZ01; family CAIYCZ01; genus JAPLIX01. The sequence continues at coordinate 2,387 of JAPLIX010000430.1, forward strand.
TTATCCATGGCATCGCAGCCGCCGCACATGGTGCACTGGAACAGAATGTTCTTGATCTCGGGATCATCCTCCCACTTCATTTTGCCTTCGATGATGGCCCGCGCCAGGTCGCATTTGCCCTGGCCGGAATGGGAATCAAAGAGATACCGGGTATGCTGCGGGCAGATGCGCGCGTACTTGGCGCTCTTAACCCGCCATGAATCAACCCACTTGCAGACTGAGCAGCGGGAGCAGTTAAAGGCTGTCCAGTAGGCTTTTTCCTGGTCAAACGGGCCTTCGAGCGGGTATTTGAGATAGCGTGGATCCTTCGGGAGTAACATTTCCTTAACCTTAGCCATGTAATCCTCCATCTATTATATAATATAAATGCTTAATGACACAGTTTGCCGGGGTTCAGAATATGGTTCGGATCAAAAATCTTTTTCAGCTCCTTCAGGGTGTTGGTGTAGGTGGTGGTCCTTCTATACACCATGTCTGCCCAGGGGCCGTAGGGGCGGGTGAAGAATGCCCCCTCGGTGATGAGCTGCTCGCTCAGCTCAAGGCAGAGGCTTGTTACCTTTTCTTTTTCCGCCTCGCTCCCCAGATCACACGGCAGCGAGAAGCTGAGATGGCAGGCGCGTCCACGCTCAAGGGGCTGCAGGTATCTCCCTACCTAGTTGATATTAAAACTGTAGCAGGCTGCATGGGTGAGGGCCAGGTCAGCAAAGTCTGCAGCACGATCCATAGTGGTAATAAAGAAAATGTCCTGCGTAGAATTCTTGAAGCTGGTCTTCCAGTAGTCGCCGTTTGCGGGTATGTTGCGAAGCTTCTCAAGCATGGCTGCTTCAAGCCCGGCAATACCGGCAACCGTCTTTTTCGGTTCAAAGGTGAGCTGGGCCGCGACTTCCATCAGCGCCTCTTCCTCGTAGGCGATTCTCTCCAGGGGGCGGCGCGGGGCGCCGGCGATCACCAGCACCAGCGTGTACGGGGGCAGCTCCGTCATAAGCTTTGCAAATTCCTTCTGGTCGCCTTCGCAGAGCAGCAGC
>JAPLIX010000440.1 GCA_026388865.1 Pseudomonadota bacterium
AGGATCTTCAGGTGCCTTAAACCAGTAAACATCTCCTTTGGGAGTGATCACGTTTCCCGTCACGACAACAGCGTCTTTACGGCCATCTCCATCAATATCTGCCATGACGATCCCTGCTGCCCCTACTATAGGATTGCTGGCCGGATCAGCAGAGCTGATGACAATCTTATCCCAGGGTAGCCCCTGTTTCAGATTGTTACGGTACCACGCTACTTCCGAATTGGATCCCTTGGGATGCACGTCGCCGGTAACGGCAATATCAAGGTCCCCATCGCCATCGATGTCTGCAACGTCAATGTAAATGGGGCTGGTATGTGACCCGATAACATATTTTTCCCAGCCCGGGGAGATCGTTCCCTGCACATCCGGTAATCCGAATCCTTCCAGACATGCCACTAAGATACCTGCTAAAATAATTTTTTTCGCCATTTCCTCTCCTCCTTTTGCTGTGTGTTAGTAAATAAAAAAACCTTTGTCAGCACATAAACTGGCAGAGGTTTTAATTTTATCTTACGTTAAATTTACCGGAATTACATTCCCATTCGTATGCATGAGAAAACTCCTTTTTTTGTTGGACTAATAATATAAAAACATAATTAAAATGTCAATAGCAAATAAATGATATTTTACGTTTTTTGCTAAATAATATATTTATATTTTTTAGCATATTTTATTAATTTAACACTTTACCGGTATGTGACGGGAAAGCTCCGGACTGCTCAGGCGGGATAAGCGAGGCGTTTCACTAAACTGTGCCGGCTTTTCTTCTTTTTACTGCCGCCGGCCTGCCTACGCCTGCAATTCGCTGATTGCACCATATACCGCTTCCATGGCAGCTTTTGCCACCATCTCTGAGCGCTGGTGTTCAAAACCCCGCGCCTTGGTATACAGTTTATCGATTATTATTTCAGGCGGGATTAGAAACCGCTTGCTCTCACTGCCGGCAAAATCAGTAATACGAGACGGCCCGTAAAGTTCTGCATAGCCCTTCCTCCTGCTCTATAAAAATGTTCTTTATTTTCCGCTCCCGTCAGGCAGCAGCCGGTTTAGTTCATCCTCAGGGATTATTTTCTTTGCGCGGATAATGTCGCGCACGGTTTTACCGGTCTCGCGCGCTTCTTTGGCAATGGCGGCTGCTGTATCATAGCCGATAACGGGCACCAGGGGCGTGACCAGCGCAATAGTCGTATCAACCGTTGAAGCGCACCTCTCCTTGTTCGCCGTAATCCCGTCAATACATTTTTTAGCAAACAAGGTAACTGCCGCAGCGAGTATCGTGATTGACTGCAGCAGGTTGTAGGCAATAAGCGGAAGCATGGTATTCAGCTCAAAATTGCCGCCCTGCCCGCCAATGGTAATAGCCGCGTCATTGCCGATCACCTGGGCCGCCACCTGCAGCATCACTTCGGGAATAACCGGGTTGACTTTTCCCGGCATGATGGAAGATCCGGGCTGCAAATCCGGAAGAATGATCTCACCTATACCGCAGCGGGGCCCTGAGGAAAGCCAGCGCAGGTCATTGGCAATTTTCATCAGGCTTACCGCAACCGTCTTCAGTACCCCGCTTGCCTCAACCGCTGCGTCCTGCGCCGCCTGGGCCGCGAAATGATTTTTCGCTTCAACAAACGGGCACGCGGTCTCCTGCGCGATAAGCGCAATAACCCGGTGCGCGAACTCCGCGTGCGTATTCATGCCGGTGCCGACCGCTGTGCCGCCGAGAGCAAGCTCCGCAAGCCGCGGCTCTATGCTCCTGAGCCGTTCAATGCCAAGCTCTATTTGCCGGGCATAACCGCTGAATTCCTGTCCCAGCGTTATTGGCACCGCATCCTGAAGGTGGGTCCTGCCGATTTTGGCAATACCGGCGAACTCATTAGCTTTATGTTGGAGGCCCTTGTGCAGTTCCTTGAGAGCAGGCAAGAGATTATTATAGAGAGAAAAAAGTGCCGTAATATGAATTGCAGAAGGGATTACATCATTGCTTGACTGGCCCAGATTGACATGGTCATTCGGGTGCACCGGTGATTTGCCGCCGATGCTGCCGGTGATGATTTCATTGGCGCGCCCGGCAATGACTTCATTGACGTTCATGTTGGTAGAAGTGCCGGAGCCGGTCTGAAACACATCAACCACAAACTGCTCGTCAAACGTGCCGTCAATCACCTCCTGCGCTGCCTGCATGACAGCCGGGGCCAGTTCCGGAGAGAGAAGGCCAAGGTCCCGGTTAACCTGCGCCGCATACTTTTTTATCAGCGCAATGGCTTTAATAAAGGAAAGCGGAAAGCACAGGCCGCTTATGGGGAAGTTGTCAACAGCGCGCTTAGTCTGCGCTCCGTAGTAGGCATCTTCGGGAACGTTGACCGTGCCCATACTGTCAGTTTCCTCTCGATAATTCATAGTACACCTTGCTTTCGGGATTCAGTGAATTCGGATTTCTGATTGCAGATTGCGGAAGTTAAATAAAACTATAACTTATTTCGTTTTGCCGTCTTAATTGAAGCAACAGTTATTGCAGTTAATTGATTTGCTTCATTCAAGAGATCAGTTACCTTTTCATGTGAAACCATGCCCGATGTCTCAAGTAGCTCAATCCAGTATAGTGATTCATCAATTTCTTCTTCAACAATACCCGGCTTTGAGATGAAGTCTGCAGACGATCGTGCTCTACAAGCAGCTCTGTAATTAGCACCAACGGATGTGCCGGATCGGAGCAATTGTCTTCCCAATACATCTGAAATGCGCTTTTTTGGCAACGCTTCAACAAGATTAATTGCCTTTAACGCAAACTTTTTGGTGCGTTCTTTTAAATCATTCTGTTTCATATCTTATGTTTCAACTCACTCAGCAATCTGAATTCCCAATTCCTCATTTATTTTATTATTTTATTCCGCATTCCGCACTCCGCATTCAGCAATCCACTTAAAGTTCTTTTAAAAGTTCCCTTAGCGGTTCCGGGCTGTAGGTTCTATCCACCAGGGGGCCATCCTTGAGAGCGAAAACCTGGTCCGTAAAAGACGGTTTATCCTGTTTATAAACAATACCAATGGGGATGCGGTTTCCCCATTCCTGTGCTTTCACCATGGCCTGCATATAGTCAGCGGGAGAATAATTTTCCTTCTCCAGCTCATAGACCCGCTCGCTGTACCACCGGTGCGTATTGACGTGATTAAAGGAGACGCAGGGCTGCAGTACGTCTATCAGGCTGAATCCGTTATACTGCAGGGCCTGCTGTATGATCGAGCTTAAATGCTCCATCCGCCCGGAAAAGCCGCGCGCCACAAAGCCCGCCTTCAAAGAAAGCGCAACCGCCAGTGGGTTGAACGGTTCCATGATAACGCCATGCTGGTGCACGCGGGTGATGGTGCCGCGCTCTGACGTGGGAGAGGCCTGGCCCTTGGTAAGGCCGTAGACCATGTTGTTGTGGGCGAGTACCGTGAGGTCGATATTGCGCCTGACGGCATGCATAAAGTGATTGCCGCCCTCGCCGTAGCAATCGCCATCGCCGGTGTTCACCAGAATTTTTAAATTGTGATTGGCAATTTTGGCAGCAGTTGCAAGCGGCAGCGCCCGACCGTGCAAGGCATGGAACATGTTGCATTGCATAAATTCCGGTGTCTTTGCCGCCTGGCCGATGCCGGAAATGACGAGCACCTTTTCAGGACTCAGGCCCAGCTTTGCCAGTGCATCCTTCATGGCAGCAAGGATGCCGAAATTGCCGCACCCCGGGCACCACTTTATCTCGGTCTTTGACTCGAAATCAGCAGCAGTAACCATCTCTCACCTCGCCAGTTCTTTGATTTTGTTTGCAATCTCAACCGGGTAGAACGGACGACCGTCATATTTTAACAGTAATCCGTCAGGGGCGCGCAGCAGTTCCTGGCGGATAAGCTGCGCCAGCTGCCCGGTAGCATTATTTTCCACTACATAAAATCTCGATGCTTTCTCCAGCATTTTTTTTGCAACCTCAACGGGAAACGGCCAGAGATCTGAGAAATGCAGAGCCCCGCAATCAATACCTTCGGCGCGCAATAGATCAACCGCCTCCTGTATAGTACCGGCAGTAGAGCCCCAGCCGACCAGCAGCAGGTGAGCATCCCCGCAATAGGGGTGCGGCGGCTCCATCTCCTGCAGCATGTGGGGAACTTTTGCCAGGCGTTTCTGCACCATCTTGTTGCGCTCGGCAATCTCTTCGGTGGTATGACCGTCCTCTGAATGCTCATTGCCGTTTGCCGCCACCAGCGCGCTTCCCCTGCAGGGGAGCCTGCGCGGTGATACCCCGGTGGCGGTTACGGTATAGCGCTTGTATGCAGGACCATCCATGGCAGAATCGTTGTCTGCGAAATAACGCTCAATCCGGTCCGGCACCGCAAATTCCTTTTCAATAATGTAGAGTGAATCCAGCAGAAACTGGTCCACCAGAATGATGGCCGGCACCTGGTATTTCTCTGCCAGATTGAGCGCCCGCGCGGTTATGCTGAACGCCTCCTCGGGAGACCCCGGGGCAAAGACAAAGCGGGGAAATTCATCCTGCGAAGCACTGATGACAAACTGCAGATCGCCCTGCCCGGTGCGGGTCGGCAAACCTGTTGCCGGCCCCGGCCGCTGGGCATTCACGATCACGATCGGCGTCTCGGTCATGCCTGCAAGCCCCAGCGCTTCCACCATCAGGCAGAACCCGCCGCCGGAGGTCGCGGTCATTGATCTAACGCCTGCAAACGATGAGCCGATAATCATGTTTGCCGCAGCGATCTCATCCTCTGCCTGCTCCACAACCAAGGGAAATGTGTCGGCAACCGCGGTAAGGTGCGTCAAAATGCTGGTCGCGGGAGACATGGGGTAAAATGCGGCAAAGCGCAGGTCCCCGGCAAGCGCGCCGAACGCTACTGACTGTGACCCCTCCATGAGTATCCCCCGGGGATTCTGTCCCGGCCAGTTGAAGGCAGCGCTGCATTTCATCCCGGCAACCGCCTCGTAACCGAGCCGTGCTGCTGCGCTGTTCTGCGCGATCGTCTCGGTGCTTTTGCCGGCAAACTGCTTCTCTATTATTGCAAGAAAAAGCTCCAGCGGTGCGCCCAGAAGCGCGAGACAGGAGCCGGCCGCAACCGTATTGGCGGTAATGCTGCCCCCGGCCTTGTCTGCCAGAGCAAATACCGGTATCGTCAGCACACCCTGCTCGGCACCCGCGTCCTGTGCCGCCATCATGATTATACCGTCCGCCACTACTTCAGAACGGTGCAGGGCAAGCGTCCGGCGGTCAAGACAGATCAGCATGTTCACCTGGTGGTGGGGAGCACGCACCTGTTTGTCGCTGATGCGGATCTGAAAGAAGCTGTGGCCGCCGCGGATGCGCGATTCAAAATCATTGATGGCAAACACGTACAACCCTGACTTCTGGCAGGCCAGTGCCAGAATCTGGCCCACGGTCTGTATTCCCTGCCCCGCCTCGCCGCCGATCTTAACGGTTATATCAATGTTCATGCATTATCTCCCCGATTTCACCTTTCACTTTTCCCCTTTCCCCTTTCCCCTTTCCCCTTTCCCCTTTCCCCTTTCACTATTCACCCATTCACCAATTGACCCATTCACCCATTCACCTATTTACCTATTCACCGATTCACCGATTTAATCTGCCAGTATTGCAATTAATAATTCCCAGCACTAATATTATATTCATATTTCACCCCCTTCGGTATTTTTTTATCGCACGGATATAGTTTTAGCAGCCGGGCCTTTGTTGCCGTGAAGATTGCAATTGGCCTCTGCTTTAATTTCCAGCGGGCCCGTCACCTTATACTGTATCTCGCGGGTGAACGGCACTCCCTCCGGCAGTGACATCCACCCGAACTCCCAGCGGCCTGCCTCTTTCCCGTTTACCATGATATAAACCCAATTTACGTGATGGAACATGTTGTTGCCGTTATGGGTCACGGTGACTTTAACGGTTATCTCCGTCCCCGGCGCCGCGCTTTCCGGCGCTTCTATTGTGACCGCCGCCTTGTTGGCAAACGCATCGGTTG
>JAPLIX010000021.1 GCA_026388865.1 Pseudomonadota bacterium
CGTATTACTACAAGCTTGAGGATATTGACCTTACGGGCAGAAGCACTTTTCACGGTTCGGTGAGCGCGGCACTGCGGTTAATTTTTGGGAAAAGCAAATAGAAATGCCTGATCGGGATCGGGTCGAGTCACGGGGATTGCGCCCCGTAACCCTCCCACACCACCGGACATGCGGTTTTCCGCATCCGGCGATTAGGTACATCGGCTTATCCGAAAGCCTCTGCTGGCATCAGGAATCCATAGCGACGCATTGTAGCGTTTGACAGAGCTGTTTGCAGGCTTGGTGATTTTGCAATCCTCCAGGCCCCTTTCGAGCTGAATGCTGTCCTGCATTGTCCGGGCGTGCAGCCCAACTTCTTGAGATTGTTCAAGCGGCCTTTCTGGCTGTGCCATCTCAGCCAGAAGCAGCACCGTATCCGCCTCCGTATCCACCCCTCCAGTCGTGTCACACTCCTTCGATCTTCCGCAAGCCGGTAGTAGCTGCACCATCCCCGCAGCCATGCGCGCCATTGCCTGAGCAATTCTTTACTCGTTCGGCTTTGACAGCTCTTCCATAACTTACGCACTGTATCCTTGAAGCGCTCTACGCTCTTGGGTGCTATGGCGATTTCCAGTTTCCCATTGAGTTGAAATCCAAGAAATTTTCGCTCCCCGCCCTTCCCCACACCAGTCTTTTCCTCGTTAACTCTGAGCCTGAGTTCCTTCTCCAGCCACTGCGTAACGTTTTCTAAAACCCGTTGCGCGGCCTGTTCGCTTCTGACGTATATGTTGCAGTCGTCTGCGTATCGGCAGAATTTGTGGCCCCGTCTCTCAAGCTCTTTGTCCAACGTGTCAAGATAGATGTTTGCCAATAATGGCGAAAGCGGCCCGCCTTGCGGCGTGCCTTCATCGCTGCTCACGCTTACCCCGTTTATCAAGGCTCCCGCTCGCAAATATCTCCCAATCAATCGCAACATCCTTTTGTCCCGTATCGTTTTACCGATTCGCGTCATCAAAATGTCGTGGTTGACTCGGTCGAAAAACTTGGCGATGTCACTATCTACCCCATACTGCCGCCCTTCTTTTGCGTGCCGCTGCGCCTCTTTCACCGCGTCATGTGCGCTGCGTCCGGGCCTGAACCCGTAACTGCTTTCACTAAACATCGGTTCATAAATCGGGGTCAGCACGTTCAACAGCATCTGCTGAATGCACCGGTCCAGCACCGTCGGTATCCCAAGTGTTCGCGTTCCTCCATCCGGCTTGGGTATTTTTACCCGCTTCACCGGCGTTGGCGCATAGGCTCCGGCCAAAAGCTTGCTTTTGATCGATCCCCAATGCCGCTTGAGATGCCCTTCCAGTTCTTCTGTCCTCATGTGGTCGATGCCCGCTGCTCCTTTATTGCGTACTACCGCCCGCAATGCCGCTGCCGCGTTCTCGTCCCTCACGACTTCTTCCATCAGTTGCTCGTACATCGCTTTCTTTCCGGCTTCCGTGTGGCTCTCTACTCGCCGTACCGCTCGGCCATATCTGCTGGGCTTCACCCTTGAACATGTCCTCGCCCGTAGGGTAGTGACCGCTGTTGTCGCGCCCTTCCGGTTTCTGGTGGCTCTCGCTTCCTGCCACAGTCTGCTTTTAGCTCTGTTCCGTTACCTTTCGGCCCTTGGCTCCTCCCGCCTTTCAACGGGTATCCTCGCTACTATGGCCTCTGCTGACTCCCCGCTCGCTCTCACGCGCGGGGTCTCCCCGGGTAAGGTGCGCGAACTTTCCCGACGCGCCGCCGGACTCTACCACCCACGTTTATTTGACAGCCTTTGGGCTTTGCGTTTCCTAGCACGCTCGCCTCCCGTGGAAGGCCTCTCTGTCCGTTCGTGTTCCTGCGGTCGTCGGTTTGCCTTCGGCTTCTTTCAGCTTCCCCTTACGGGTTCCACCTTGCCGTTCGGCTACGGTTGCCGCTGTCAGCTCCGTCAGACTCTTTGCATTCTGATAGTTCGCGCCCATGCCGGGCACACTAGGAGCGGCTTCAGCCGCGAACAACGAACAATTCCATTCGACTTCGCTCATGACAGGCGCGCATAAATGCGCTCCTACGGATGTTTCAAATATCCCTGGTTATCGTTACATGCCGAATCGAGAATGCTGTGCCGAAATATCACAACCCCTCTGTATCTCCCCTTGGTAAGGGGAGACAAAAAACAAAAAGGGCGCACCTTAAATACTCAAGGCACACCCTTTGAACTCTCTATTAAATTCTTTTACTTCGTTTACTGTTAAAGAAGTAGAATCTGTCTTTACAACAGCAAC
>JAPLIX010000151.1 GCA_026388865.1 Pseudomonadota bacterium
ACAGGTATTCCCGTTTCACATATTCAGGAAATAATCCCGGGAAATGTCCGCCATAGTACTCATGTGCAGGGCCTTCCCGAAGGTATTCTGAATCCTCAACGAAGATTCGCCCTTCATGTGTTGTATTTTCCCTAATGAAGTCTAACAGGGTGCTTAAATTTTCCGGGAAAATACATGATAACCGATATGGCTTCAATCTAAAAAGGTTGATAAAGGGTTTGACCACCGGCTGGTATAATAACACAACAGCTACGCAAAAAACAAAAACCTTCACTTCTATCCGTTGATACTGCAACAGATTCTTGGCGACATTATATAGGCCAATTGAGGCAGGGATGAGCAGCAGAAGGCTTAAAGGTATGTTAAAGCGTTCAGGCTGTAGCTGTGCAAAAAAAACTGTATGCGATCCATAAAAAGCAATCACAAAAACGAACAAAAAGGCACAGATAAAGGCCACGACGAGATGATATAATTATTGTTTATACCACACATAGAAGCCACTCCAGCTGAAAACCAGCAAAAGGGCGTCTATAAAGGTATTGTTGTATATAGGCAGGCAATGATTTATACTTTTTCTTTGTTTAATGTATACCGAGATGGGCTCGAGCAGATTCTTTATTTGCAAGGTAAAATCATAGTCTCCTGGTTGAACAGTCTTATCATTAAAAAACTCAAGCAGGGGCACTATCCAGTAACTATTGACAACAGCTGCTATAAGGGGGATTAACAGAATTGCCACATTCTGACGGACGGGCATTTTTTTAAAGTACGCGATATAGAGAATCAGAACCGGAACAGCAATGTGAACAAAAGATAAAATATGCATCAAGACCAGCAGCGAGAAAAATGCCGCTACTCCGATATAACTCACCCAGCTGAAATGTTGAAGGAGTCGGTAATATGCTGAAAAAACATACATAGAAAAAAATACAGCAAAAACATACGATACCACACCCCATGAAACAAAATCTTTTGCCAGAGAGAGATGGAAGAATAAAATTGCAAGAAAACCAGCCAGCAGGCTTTGCTCAATTGAGAGGTTAAAATTCCGTGCAGTAAGGTAGATAAGCAGTGGATAAGTAAGCAAAAATATTATTAAATAAGCTTTAAACCCCAGTCCTTCTCCTAAAACAGGGGAAAATATAAAATAGAATAATTCCCACGATTTATTGTCTGCATTTGCCAACGTGCCGCGCGGGAATCCCGCAAGCAAAAACGGGTCATACCCCCAACAATGCCCAGCGGTGGATAGGAATCTTTGTGCAGAAAGGCACTCGGATAAATGTAGCGAAAAATCATCGTTCTAAATTGGAGTATTAGAAATGATATCAACCGGTTTTAAAAAAACCGTTATCAGGACTATGGAAAGAAGTAAAATCGCAATTAAAAAGAATTTGTTCAGGTTCTTGCTCATACCCTTTAACCTGCTGATACTACTTAATGTTGCATCAATGTATCACATTATTCGCATGCACAGCAAGAGTCGATTATAAAGTCCCAGATAATTTTTGAATGCATTTGACAACCATCCTTCTTTTCCCTATATTCCTTTCAAGATAAACAGGCTGCCCCTCGACCACCTATGACAAGACAGGACAACGTACAAACCGGCACTATCGCCCGCTCAGCCGGCACCGTGAGCTTTGCCGTGCTCGTGAGCCGCGTCCTCGGGCTTATCAGGGAGCAGGTGTTTGCCTGGCTGTTTGGTGCCGGGTTTGCCTATGATGCCTATGTTGTTGCCTTCAGGATACCGAACCTTTTGCGGGACCTGTTTGCCGAGGGTGCCTTGAGCGCTGCCTTTGTCACCGTGTTCACTGATTATAAAACCAAACAGGATGCAGCGGCAACCTGGAAACTCGCCAACAATGTGATTGCCGCGATTATCGTGGTGGTCGGCGCCATCACGGTTATCGGCATGCTGTTCTCCGGCCCCCTGGTTTCGCTCATGGCCCCTGACTTTTCGCTCATCACCGGCAAGCGCGAGCTCACCACGGTCATGACCTCGATCATGTTTCCGTTCCTGCTCCTGGTGTCGCTGTCAGCAGTTGCCATGGGCATCCTGAACAGCCTGAACAAATTTTTTATCCCCTCCATGGCTTCAAGTTTTTTCAACCTCGGCTCAATCGTGTCCGGCATCCTTTTTTCATTTGTCTTCTCATTTTTCAAGCAGCCCCCCATTATCGGTATGGCAGTGGGCACCGTTATCGGAGGGATTCTGCAGGTCGTCATACAGCTGCCCGAGCTGAAACGCCAGGGCTTCAGGTTTGCCTTTTATCTGCAGTTTCAGGATGCCGGGCTGCAACGGGTCATGAAGCTCATGCTGCCCGCCATCATCGGCCTCTCCGCCACCCAGATCAATCTCTTTATCAATACCTTCTTTGCCTCAAGCTGCCCTGAAGGGAGCGTCTCCTGGCTCAACTATGCCTTCCGCCTCATCATGTTTCCCATCGGCGTGGTGGGAGTGTCTCTCTCCATCGCAACGCTCCCGGTTGTTTCCGTCCACGCCTCGCGTGGCGATACCGCGCAGCTCCGGGACGCCTATGTCTCATCCACCGTGCTCTCATTCCTCCTGACCATACCTGCCTCGGCAGGGCTTATTTTCCTGGCCACTCCCATCGTGCGACTCATCTTCGAGCACGGCCGCTTCACTTCCTTTGACACCCTGAACACCGCCCAGGCCCTGGCGCTCTATTCCAGCGGGCTGTTTGCCTATGCATCGTTGAAAATTATTGTGCCGGTTTTCTACGCGCTCAACAAGCCGCGCTATCCGGTGATCGGCTCTTTTATTACCGTGTTTTTAAATTTCATCTTTGTGGTGCTTACCCTGAAAACGCTCGAACACAAGGCAATCGCACTGTCAACTTCGATCTCGGTCATTGCCAACTTTCTTTTTTTAAGCGTAGCCCTCTACCGGGAGATACAGGGCTACAGCGCGCGGTACCTGATGATGAGCCTGATTAAGATCTCGATAGTTTCCGTGGCCATGGGGGCTGGGGCTTTGTGGCTTGATACCGTGGTGCTACAGATGGCTGGGACCGGGATTCTAGCGCAGCTTTTTGCGCTGCTGGCGGCAATGGCAGGGGCCGGCGTTTTCTACTTTGCTGCCGTCAGCTTTATGGGGATTACTGAGATAAACTACCTTGTCTCCAGAATGCGCAGCCGCCTGAACATCTAACTCTTCTAATGCGTTAACCGCAGACCGCAGAGTCTTTACCTCTTCACCTTTTAGCCTCTGTGACTGCCTGCCCGCCATAGCCTTGAGCGCAGGCGGGTGCCTTTTCACTTCTTTAAAACCTCAAGCACGGTTTTAAAATCCCCCAGGTCTTTAAACGCATAATCCGGTTCATGGCGCTTTAGTTCTTCAAGGTTGTTGTGGCCGGTGGCAACTGCAATGGAGGTCACGCCGTAGGGTTTGCCGCATTCCACGTCATGGGGAGAATCGCCGATGATTACAATATCCTTGCCGCTGAAAAAGACGCCGCAGTTTGCCGCTGCCCGCTTAACTGCGACTCCGACCAGCGCGGAGCGCACTTTTGAGTCGCTGCCGAATGCGCCGAAGGTGAAATAGTGTTTCAGCACGGCAAGCTCAAGCTTTCTCCAGCCGGTGTATTCAAGGTTGCCGGTAAGAATGGCAAGGTGCATCTCTGCCATCTTCTGAAGTTCGGTGATGAGTGGGATAACGCCCGGATAGACGGTTACCCGGTAGGAGTTTTGTTTGGCATAGTAATCAAAGCAGGAACAGTACTTCTCAACAGAGGCATCATAGCGAGCCCAGATGGTCGCACTATCGAACCCCTGTAGCCTGAGTACCTCTTCCAGTATCTGCGGATCGGTCTTTCCTGCATAGCTGATATCCTTAAAAGTACACTCAAGGCCATAGACCTTTTTTGTCATGGCCCGGAACGCAAGGTCCGCGAGCGTATCAATAAGCAGCAGCGTGCCGTCTATGTCAAACAGGATGAGTTTGTTCATGAAAAGCAGTCAGCTGTCAGCAAACAGCTATCAGCCAACAGTTATCAGCTTGCGGAATTTGATATTTATTTAAAATTTGGTCTTGATTTGACATTGGGGCTTTGAAATTTGGCCTTTATTCTAACTCCACAACTCCCAAACTCAACACTCTGTGCCTTATGCCTCTCTGCCCCTCACCCGCGGTGAGCGCAGTCGAACCGTCACCTTCCACTTTTCAGGTTCCGTTTTAATCTTCACTTTCCTCTGTCGGTTCTTTTCTCAGGCTATTGTACTTGCTTCCCTGGAAGATGAGCAGTCCGACAAAGAGAATGGACACGCACAGGTAAAAAATGCTTTCAGGCCAGGACTCTGCCTGCACAGCGAGATAAAAAGACCAGCTTATAATAATGGACTTCAAAAAAAGGCTCAGCCGCATAAGTTTCAGGTCTTCCGATTTTATTATTTTCTTTTCCATACCAATTTATTAAACTATAAATCATTAAAGTGCAACCCTAAACCAGCGGAGCCGTGGTCAGGGGACAGGGGTTCGGGGTTCGTAAATGGTGAGCTGCAAAAAACAGAAAACCGCTGTAAGCTGCCGCCTTCAGCAGTCAGTGACCAGTCCACCCTCCGCAGTGTTAAAAAAAAACGTATTGGTGGTCGCTAAGTATGCCTTTGAATTTGGTCTGGCCACACTTTTCGATGCTACCTGCCCTCCGCACGAAGCGTGCTTCGGAAGGCGGGCGGAGGACGGGTGACTCGCTAGTGGTGAGCCTGCCGAACCGTGACTCGAATTTCACTTTTCACTTTCCACGTTTCACCTGTTTACCCATCTACCCCCTCTGCTTCTTACTTCATTCTTTTCCCCGCCGCATAGCGCACATTGAAATCATTATCCAGCTGAAGTTTTTTAAGAAGCGCCGCTGCTGCTTTGTCATCAGCGCTGCACAGAGACAGGGCCAGGTACTTTCTGACGTCTGCATTTCTGCTTTTTGCCAGCTGCTGTGCAACCTGGAGTGGAGGGCTGGCCTTTAATTTATACAGCCCCCGCAACGCCATTGCCTGAACTGCGCTGTCTTGGTCCTGCAGCAAAATTAAAAATAGGTCCCGTGACTGCGGGTCAGCGATATCCCCAAGCACATAGAGCAGAAAAGTTTTTTTAGATCTTCTTGGGCTATATTGAGTGGTTGTCGTGCAGAAGGTTCGTTCCGTGCCATAAAGTATTGTCTACTCCTTTTCTAATGTGGTTGATTTCATCTATTAACTGATTAATTTCCCTGGATTTTTCCAGT
>JAPLIX010000391.1:0-14610 GCA_026388865.1 Pseudomonadota bacterium
GGGCATCTTTGAATCCGGCATGTATGAGTATGATACCACCCTTGCCTACATATCCATGAAGAACGCCCAGAGCTTTCTGAAAATGGCTGACGAGGCGACCGGGGTGGAAGTGAAGGTCTCTGATATTTATCAGGTGAAAACTTTTGCTGATGCCATCAGGAAAAAAATAGGGCTTTCATACCTGGTGCGGGACTGGATGGAGATGCACCGCAACCTCTACTCGGCGCTGAAGCTTGAAAAGACCGCCATGTTCATCATTTTAATCCTCATCATCCTGGTGGCTGCATTTAATATCATTGGCACGCTCATCATGGTGGTGCATGACAAGAACCGGGATATTGCCATATTGAAATCCATGGGAGCGACCTCTGCCGCCGTCATGCGCATCTTTGTCATTCAGGGCCTGGTAATCGGCGTGTTTGGCACTGCCCTCGGCCTTACCGGAGGGTATCTCCTGGCCTTCCTCCAGAACCATTACCATATCGTGGGCCTGTCTCAGGATATTTACTACATACCGAACCTGACGGTTAAGACCAGCTTCATTGATACCTGCTGGGTTTCTTTAGCAGCGGTTCTGATAACCTTTCTGGCAACCATTTATCCGTCACGGCAGGCAGCGCGCCTGGACCCCGCAGAGGCGCTCAGGTATGAATAAGGCAGCAGGTACCGGGGAGTTTATCCTCCAGGTCAACAACCTGGACAAAAGCTATTTCAGCAACCAGAAAAAAACTGATGTTTTGAAAGAGGTTGAGCTTGAGGTGCGGCGGGGAGAGGCCCTTGCTATCGTCGGCCCCTCGGGTGTGGGAAAGAGCACCCTGCTGCACATTCTGGGGACCATTGACCGGCCCACGGCCGGTCACGTGTACTATGATGGAACAGATATTTTTTCCCTGCCTGAGGAAACGCTGGCGGGGTTTCGCAATAAAAGGCTTGGCTTCATCTTTCAGTTCCATCACCTGCTGCCTGAGTTCAGTGCTCTGGAAAATGCCGCCATGCCTGCGCTTATCAGCGGCCTTGACCGGAAAACAGCAGAAAACCGCGCGCGGGAGATGCTTTCCCGGCTGGGCCTTGAAGAGCGACTGACGCACAAGCCCGGGGAGATGTCCGGCGGCGAGCAGCAGCGGGTGGCTGTGGCCCGGGCGCTCATCATGAAACCGGACGTGGTCCTTGCGGATGAACCGACCGGAAACCTGGACACCCACACCGGGGAGGAAGTATTTAATTTGATACTTGAATTAAACGCCGAACTTGGGATAACATTCATTATTGTGACACATAATGAAAACCTGTCAAAAAAAATGCAGCGCTGCATCACCCTGCTCGATGGCCAGGTTGTAGAAAAATCGCCTTCAGCTTAAAAGGAATTCTATCAGGTGAAATGTTTGCAGATTTTAAAAAGAATAGCGGGCGGCCTTTTGATCGGCATGCTGGCAGTGTGCGCCGTGCCCCCTGCTGCGCTCTCAGCTGTCAGGGTTGCGATCCTGCCGTTTACGGTCAACGCTGAAGAAAATCTCAGCTACCTGCAGCAGGCAATTCCCCAGATGCTTGCCACGCGGCTGGAAAGCCGGGGAGACATCTCGACCGTGGAAAAAGCGCTGCTGCTGCAGCATACGGCCCGGCTGGGAGAGAGAAAAATTGAGGAAGGGACGGCCAAACGCATCGGAGCAGAGCTGGGCGCAGATTTTGTTGTCATGGGCAGCCTCAGCAAAATCGGCAGCCAGGTGACTATTGACGCCACGCTCATTAACATCCGGGACCAGGCGCCGGTGCAAAGACTTGCGAGCACCACGGAAGGGCTCAGCGGCATACCCGCAAAAGTAAAAGAGCTTGCCAACTCCCTCTATTACAAGATTTTAGGAAAGCAGGTGGTTACAAAAATCAATATCACCGGCAACAAGTATATTGAGCAGGACGCCATCATGCTTGCCGTGCTGACCAAGACGGGGGACATGTATTCACCGGAACAGCTCCAGGAGGACCTGAAGCGCATCTACAAGCTGGGTTATTTTGAAGACGTCACCGTGTCCAGCAGCGACAGCGCCGAGGGCAAGGAGGTGACCTTCCATGTCGTGGAGCGGCCCACCATCAAGGAAATCCAGATCCAGGGCAACAAAAGCGTCAAGCTTGAAGACATGCAGAAAGTCATGGAGACCAAGATCCGCACCGTGCTCGATCTCAACAAGGTGACCGGCGATGTGACCCGTATCAGAAAGCTCTATACGGACAAGGGGTACTACAATGTAAGCGTGTATTATAAGCTCAAGCCCGTCTCAAGCGAGGAAACTGGAGTGGTGTTCCAGATTGCCGAAGGGAAAACAAGCAAAATTAAAAAAGTCATCTTCACCGGCAACAAGGCGATCCCCGCCAAGGAGCTGAAAAAAATTATCGCCTCACGGGAAAAGAATATCCTCTCCTTCATTACCAGCGCCGGCATGTACAAAGAGGATGATCTGGAAAAGGATGTAGACCGCGTCATGGGCTACTACTACGGCCATGGCTACCTTCAGGTAAAGGTTGACCGGCCCGCGGTGGACTTTAAAGAGGACGGCATTTATATTACCTTCAACGTGTTTGAAGGCAACCAGTTCACCATCGGCAGCGTCGACATCAAGGGGGATTTGATCCGCGACAAGACCTTCTTCCTCACGAAAATACAATCAACGCCGGGGAAAATTTTTAACAGCACCGTACTGAATGACGACCTGCTGGTAATCAAAGGCGTTTATTCCGTGGAGGGATACGCTTTTGCCGATGTTACGCCGCTCACTGATATCAAGCAGGAAGAGAAAAAGGTGAATCTCACCTACAGCGTCGAAAAGGGAGAAAAAACCTACCTGGAAAAGATTAAAATCACCGGCAATACCCGGACCCGCGATAATGTCATCCGCCGCGAGCTGCGCCTCACGGAGGGCTCCATCTATAATTCCAAGGAACTCGATCGCAGCAAACAGGAAGTGAACAATCTGGGGTTTTTCGAGGAAGTCAAGCTCAACTCTGAGCCGGGCAGCGCTCCCAATAAGGTTAACCTCAACGTGGAAGTAAAAGAGCGGCCGACCGGCTCCTTCAGTATTGGCGCGGGTTACAGCTCGGCTGACAGCATCATGGGCATGTTCCAGATATCCCAGAACAACTTCCGGGGCAAGGGCCAGCAGCTCTCCCTCATGGCAAATGTGGGCGGCAGGTCTTCCCGCTATGACATTTCCTTCACCGAGCCCTGGTGGCGCGGCACCAGGACCTCTGTTGGTTTTGACCTGTACAACACGTCCCGCTGGTACGAGGACTTTGAGCGGGGCTCAATCGGGATCAATCTTCGCATGGGCAAGCCTGTTGAGCGCTTTGATTATACCCGCGTGAACTATTCCTACCGTTTTGAACAGGTGAATATTAACCACGTGGATGATAATGCGTCGGTTGCCATCCAGGATCAGAAGGGCACCAGCACCACCGGAGCGGTTTCCGCCTCCATAGTGCGCGATTCCCGGGACGACCGCTTTATAACCCGCAAGGGCTCCTACCACAGCTTTACCTCAGAGATGGCAGGCATTGCCGGATCGAACAAGTTCATGGGGCTGATTGCCAGTTCCGCCAAGTATATTCCCTGGCGCTGGGATACGGTGTTTTTGATGCGGGGGACCGTGGGCTACCTGTTTGGTTACGGCGGCAAGGATGTCCCCATATCCGACAAGTTTTTCCTCGGCGGCCTGGATTCCATGCGCGGGTTTGAAGCCCGGACCCTGGGCCCGAAGGTAAAGCGTCCGCAGAAAAGGGGTTTGATATATGTTAAAAACGGCATACCGTATTACAACCCTGATTATAATTCGAAGAACTCTAATAGCAATGATTTTAATAATAATTACTATTACGACAACCAGAATAAGAAATATGACACGGTGGGCGGCTGCAAGGAGATATATTTCAACTTTGAATACCAGTTCCCCATCATGAAGGAAGCCGGCATTCGCGGCGTCGTATTTACCGATATAGGCAATGCGTACCGGCAGAGCCAGGGGTATCTTTCAGACCTGCGCTATGATTTCGGCGTCGGCGTCAGGTGGTTTTCGCCCTTTGGGCCGCTGCGCGTTGAGTGGGGAATAAACC
This sequence comes from Pseudomonadota bacterium, assembly GCA_026388865.1. GTDB lineage: Bacteria > Desulfobacterota > WTBG01 > CAIYCZ01 > CAIYCZ01 > JAPLIX01. Next base: position 4,099 of record JAPLIX010000391.1, read on the forward strand.
CGTCCCCGATATCCCAGTATGATGAGAAGTCGAGCAACTTTGAGTTTTCCATGGGAAATACCTTTTAACCCAGCAACAGGAGGATCAACGCATCATGAAAAAAGCTACGGTATTATTGGCAGCTCTGGTCATAACAGCATTCACCCTTGCCAGTGCAGGTGCATCCGATCTGAAGATCGGGTACGTGGACCTGCAGAAGGCCCTGAATGAAAGCACGGTAGGCAAAAAAGCCAAGGAAAAGTTTACGGCGGAAGTGAAGAACGCAGAGTCTGAAATTACCCGCAAAAAAGAAGAGCTGGAACGGCTCGGCGGCTCACTGGAAAAACAGGGCTCCATGCTCAAGGATGACGTAAAAGCAGAAAAGGAAAAAGATTTTATCAAGATGCAGAAGGACTACGAGCGTAAGGTCAAGGACTACAAGGATGAGCTGCAGATCAAGGACGCACAGCTCACCCGGGGAATACTTTCCGATCTGGTTGAAATTATTAAAAAGTACGGTAAAGAAAATAACTATACCATCGTCTTTGAGCGGAGTGAAACCGTGCTCCTCTATGCAACAGATGGTCTGGATATCACGGAAAAAATTATTTCTATATACGACGCCCAGTCACCGTCCAAGAAAAAATAGCGCGTACGCAGGGGGCATCAATGGAAAAATCCCTGAAGGAACTTGCCGAGCTGGTCGGCGCAGAGGTGGCCGGCGATGGCTCGGTGCTCATCAGCGGTGTGGCAGGTATAGAGGCTGCCGGGGCCGGCCATATAAGCTTTATTGCCAACCCTAAGTATCTCAGTAAAGGGGCAGCCACCGGGGCCTCGGCAATTATCTGCAGTCCTGAAGTCGCCATTGCCGGTAAGCCGCTTCTGAAAATTGCCAACCCCTATCTCGCCTATGCGAAAATTGTAAGCCTTTTTCATCCGCGGCCGCAGCAGAGCGGCGTTATAGATGAGCGGGCGATCGTCGGCACGGGCGTCCGGTTTGGCCGGAAGGTAACCCTTTATCCGTTTGTGGTGATTGGCGATGGCTGCGTTCTTGAGGACGGGGTCACCATTTACCCCCACTGCTTTCTGGGAAACAATGTTACGGTTGGGGAACAAACGCTCATCTACCCCAACGTGACGGTTCGCGAGCGCTGTATCATCGGCAAGCGGGTTATTATCCATCCGGGGACCGTGATCGGCAGCGACGGGTTCGGCTTTGCCAAAGATGGCGCAGCCTATTACAAAATACCCCAGGTGGGCATAGTCCAGATTGATGATGATGTGGAAATCGGCGCCGGCAATACCATTGACCGGGCAGCCATGGGCAGGACTTGGCTCCAGCGGGGAGTTAAAACCGATAATCTGGTGCACATCGCCCATAATGTCACGGTCGGGGAAGACACGATTCTGGTGGCACAGGTGGGAGTTTCCGGGAGCACCAGCATTGGCAAGCGTGTAACGCTTGCCGGCCAGGTGGGTGTTGTGGGGCATATCACCATCGGCGATGATGCCATTGCGGGAGCAAAAACCGGGATATCTGGCAATGTCCCGGCCCGGCAGGTGGTGTCAGGCTACCCGCACATGCCGCACCGCGACTGGCTGAAATCCTCGCGCACCATTCCCAAACTGCCGGAAATGAGGATGACCCTGAAAAAGCTGGAAGATAAAGTAGCGCGCCTTGAATCCATACTGCAAGAGCTCAAAGGGGGATGATACCGTGTTAGATATTAAGGAAATAATGGAATACCTCCCGCACCGCTATCCGTTTCTCTTGATTGACCGGGTGCTGGAACTGGAGCCAAACAAGCGCATCGTTGCCATTAAAAATGTAACGATTAATGAGCCGTTCTTTCAGGGCCATTTCCCCGGCCAGCCCATTATGCCGGGCGTGCTGCTCATCGAAGCAATGGCCCAGGCATGGGGGGTGCTGGCTATACGCTCAACCGGGCAAAAGGTAAAGAGTGCGGATATACTTTTTATTGGCATCGACAAGGCCCGGTTTCGGCGGCCGGTCCTCCCGGGAGACCAGGTGCGCTTTGAGCTGGAAAGCGTAGGCCTCAAACGCCAGATCTGGAAATTTCGCGGCAGGGCCCTGGTGGACGGGAACCTCGTGGCCGAAGCAGAACTCATGGCTACCATAGCTGCTACGCATACGGTGAAGGAAGAAAGTGCTTCAGGGGAGCCGGAGTAGCTTTAAGCGCCGTAGTCCTTTGGTTGTTATTTTCGTGTTTTTTTGGCAAGAAAAATTCGAAATACGAATATCGAAGCACGAAACAAATACAAAATTCAAATACTGAATGATCAAAAGAGCAGGTAATCCTCTTCTTTGTTTTGCATTTTGGTTCTTGGAATTTGTTTCGGATTTCGTGTTTCGGATTTAGAAATTATACTACTCGCGTGAAATTTTTTGGATCCGGCTGGTCCGGGTTAGGTATTCATATCAGTACTTTTAAAGAGACCTGAAGACCGATGACACCGGGAAAACAGAGCACCATACATCAAACCGCCATCGTCAGCAAAAGCGCTGAAATCGGCACCGGTGTTGAGATCGGGGCCTATGCCCTGATCGGCGATGAGGTCCGGATTGGCAACGACACCACCGTGGGGTCGCATGTGGTGATTGAAAAGTTTACCACCATTGGCGAGCGGTGCAGAATTTTTCAGTTCTGCTCCATCGGTGAAATTCCCCAGGACCTGAAATTCAAGGACGCCCGGACCGAGCTCGTAATCGGCAATGACAATACCTTCCGCGAGTTTGTGACTATTAACCGGGGAACGCCCGGCGGCGGCGGCAAAACAGTTCTCGGAGATAATATTTTTCTCATGGCCTACGCCCATGTGGCCCATGACTGCCGGATTGGAAATCAGGTTATCATGGCAAACTCAGCAAGCCTTGCCGGCCACATCCATATCGAGGAATGTGCCATCATCGGCGGGCTGGTCGGTGTGCACCAGTTTGTCCATATCGGCTCCTACGCAATGATCGGCGGATTGACCGGGGTATCAAAAGATGTGCCCCCGTACATGATGGCGGTCGGCGAGCGCGCCAAGCTCTATGGTATCAACCTCATCGGACTGAAGCGGCGCGGGTTTTCCGAGGATTCTATCAGGGAGTTGAAAACAGCCTATAAGATTATTTTTCGCTCAGGGCTTACCCTCACCAAAGCATTTGAAAAGATTGCGGAAGAAAACCTCACCACACCCGAGGTCCAGCACCTTGTTTCCTTTATCAAAAATTCAGAGCGGGGTATAATCCGGTAGATGGCGGCAATAAAAGCTGGCGTCATCGGCGTCGGCTATCTGGGTAAATTTCATGCTGAAAAGTACGCCAACTCACCCGACGCGGAGCTGGTCGGCGTGGTGGATACGGATCAGGACCGCAGCCGTGAGATAGCAGCGCGGTACGGCGTTACGGCCGGTACTGATTTCAGGGACCTGTTCGGCAAGGTTCAGGCAGTGAGCATCGTCGTTCCGACCCCGCTTCACCATGCTATAGCGCGGGAGTGTCTGCAGCAGGGGATTGACGTGCTCCTGGAAAAGCCCATGACCACAACCCTTGCCGAGGCAGATGAGCTAATCGAGATTGCCCGGTCAAAACAGCTCGTCCTGCAGGTTGGTCACCTTGAGCGCTTCAACGCAGCCCTGCTCGCCATCAAAGCTATTCTGAAAAAGCCGCTGTTTATCGAGTCGCATCGCATTGCGCCGTTTAAGGATCGCGGCCTAGAGGTTGACGTTATCCTTGATCTCATGATTCACGATATCGACATTATTTTAAACCTGGTGAATGCGCCGGTCACGCACATACATGCCGTCGGGGTTCCCATCCTGACCTCAAAAAACGACATCGCTAATGTCCGGCTGCAGTTTGCCACCGGCTGTATTGCCAATGTGACGGCAAGCAGGATATCTGTCAAGGAGATGAGAAAAATCCGCCTCTTTCAGAATGATGCCTACCTGTCAATAGACTTTGCAGCCCAGGCAGTGGAGGTGTTCAGAAAACTGCCCAGCGAAGAAAGCGACGGCATGCCGAACATTACCTATGACCGGATTGAGATTGAGCAGGGAGACTCGCTGGAGCAGGAAATAAAAGCGTTTCTCAAGGCGGTGCGCAACCGCGAGCAGCCGGAAGTTCCCGGCGAGGACGGGCGCAACGCCCTCAAAGTCGCGCTCGAGATTGTTGAGCAGATACAGGCCAACCAGGCTGCCATTAACTAAATCATTGCTGCGAGTGCTATAATCAGCTATTGTAAAACCTTAGCTTACGGGCTATGGTTTTTTTGTTTTTCAGGATACTATCATTACCCCTGAAACAGATTCTCATTGCAATTAATCGGAAATGTCTCACATCACTTCCCCCGGCACCATAGCGGCCGGCTCTAAAAAGATTCTCCTGGTTGCGGGAGAGGCTTCCGCTGACCTCCATGGTGCGCATGTGGTGCGTGAGCTGAAAAGGATTGATCCCTCAGTTCATATGTACGGCATCGGTGGCGAAGAGCTGCGCCGGGCCGGCATGGAGATTCTTTTTGATGCCCGGGACCTTTCTGTGGTAGGGATTGTTGAGGTCGTCTCCCGCCTGCCGCACATCAGAAAGGTCTTCAATGCGCTCAAGCGGCAGATTGAGCAGGCACCACCGGAGCTGCTTATATTACTTGATTACCCGGACTTTAACCTGCGCCTGGCTGCTGTTGCAAAAAAACACCGGGTGCCGGTTCTCTACTATATCAGCCCGCAGATCTGGGCGTGGCGGCAGGGGCGGGTAAAAAAGATCGCGCGTATTGTGGACCAGATGGCAGTGGTCTTCCCGTTTGAGGTGCCGCTGTATGAAAAAGAAGGGGTGCCGGTTCAGTTTGTCGGCCACCCCCTGCTGGATCGGGAAATACCGGCGCTCGACAGTGCCGGCAGCCTGGAGGCGTTTGGCATGAAACCGGGCTGGCCGGTGATCGGACTGCTGCCGGGAAGCAGGAAATCTGAAATCGAGCGGCTGCTGCCGGTTATGCTTGATGCAGCACAACGCATCCGGAAAGAGTACCCGTTGGCGCAGTTTATCATCCCTGTTGCTCCCGGCATCCGCAGAGAAGAAATAGAAACATGGGTTGCGCAGAAAAATGTTCCGGTCACGGTGGTGGAAAACCAGCTCCACCGGGCCCTGCAGGTCTGCAGCCTGGCGCTGGTGGCATCGGGCACCGCAACCCTTGAAACAGCGCTGATGAAAAAACCGATGATCATCCTGTATAAGATTTCTTTTCTTACCTATCTTATCGGGCGCCTCATGATCCGTGTGCCCTGCATCGGGCTGGCAAATATAGTTTCCGGCACGGTGGTGCCGGAGCTGATCCAGGCAGATGCATCGCCGCAGCGCATTGCCGGGGAAGCCCTGGCCCTGCTTAAGAGCCCTGAGCGCCTGGCTGCCATGGAAAGGGAACTGGGGCGGATCCGGGAACGGCTCGGCGCACCGGGAGCATCGGCACGGGTGGCCCGCATTGCCTATGACATGCTCAGGAAAGGCTGATAAGCAATCAGCCGTCAGCTTTCAGCAAAAACAAATTGGGCTGAGCGCTGAGCGCTGATGGCTGACCGCTGAACGCTACATGGTATAGTATGCTCAAAGAAAGCGTTAACCTCTATCTTCGTCTGTTTCAGTTTGTAAAACCTCACAGGCGCATGCTGCTGCTGGCAGGGATCTGCATGCTGCCCCTGGCCCTGTGCTCATCAGGCCTTGCCTACCTGGTAAAGCCGGCACTCGATGATATCTTTTTTAAAAAAAATCTCACCATGCTGTTGCAGATATCCGGGAGAAGGTGTACGTTCACCTGCAGAGCCTGTCGCTCTCGTTCTTTGCTAAAAATCCCACCGGCGTCCTGATGGCGCGCATTACCAACGATGTCAACATCCTCCAGGCATCTATTTCCAATGTCATTATCAGCTTCTTTAAAGATCTGGTCACCATCGCCGGCCTGGTGGTCGTGCTCTTTTACCAGGACTGGAAGCTTGCCTGCATTGCCTTCCTCATTATGCCCTGGGTCATCATCCCGATCCAGCGCTTCGGCAAAAAGAGCAGACGGTTCAGTACCCGCGGCCAGGAAAAGGTCGGTAAAATAGCCACGCTGCTGCATGAGGCCATCACCGGGTGCCGCATTGTGAAAGCGTTCGGCATGGAAGACTACGAGGCGCAGCGTTTTTCCGAGGAAAATTTCCGGCTCTTCAGAATCCGCCTCAAACGGCTGCGCATCAGGGCCATCTCCTCGCCCCTCATGGAGCTCATCGGCGGCATTGCCGGTGCTGCGGTCGTATTTTACGGCGGCTACAGCGTGATTAACGGGACCTCAACACCGGGCACTTTTTTCTCCTTTGTAACCGCGCTGCTGCTCCTGTATGAACCGGTGAGAAATTTAAGCACGTCCTACCAGGACATCCAGGAGGGGCTGGCAGGTGCGGTGAGGGTTTTTCAGGTGCTTGACAGCGTGCCGGAGATACAAGATAAGGAAGGCGCGCTGACACTGCCCCCGGTACAAGGCGCAGTCAGCTTGCGCAGCGTCAGCTTTGGGTATGACCAGCATCTGGTTCTGCATGACATCGGGCTTGAGGTACGGCCGGGAGAAATTATCGCCATCGTCGGCACGACCGGCGCGGGAAAAACCACCCTGGTAAACCTCATCCCGCGCTTCTACGATGTCACCGCAGGCGCCATTGTCATAGACGGCGTTGATATACGAGATGTTACCCTGCGCTCGCTGCGGTCGCAGATTGCCCTGGTCAGCCAGCAGACCATCCTGTTTAACGACACCGTGCGCAGCAACATCGCCTACGGTAACACTGCTCCGCCGGAGGATAAAATTATTGAAGCTGCCCGTGCTGCGCATGCCACTGACTTTATTGGCGAGCTTCCCGAAGGATATGACACCATTATCGGGGAGGCGGGGGTGAAGCTCTCCGGCGGCCAGCGCCAGCGCATGGCTATTGCCCGGGCGCTGTTTAAGAATGCCCCCATCCTGATACTTGACGAAGCGACGTCCTCGCTTGACAGCAAGTCCGAGGAGGAGGTGCAGCTGGCGCTCTGGAAAACCTCATGAAAAACCGCACCACCTTCATTGTTGCCCATCGCCTGTCCACCATTCGCAAGGCGCACCGGATTGTGGTGCTGTCCCACGGCAGAATCGTTGAGCAGGGAACCCACGATGAGCTCTTCAGCCGGGGCGGAGAATACCAGAAGCTCTATGCCTACTATTTCCAGGAACAGGTGAAAAAGCCTCTTATTGGAAACGCTTGAGGGAGCTGCCGCGCATGTATATACTATATAACAGCATGCTCTATCTGGTGACGATTCTCTTTCTGCCCCTGTTTATCCTGCTGCTCATTATCAACAAGCGCTACCGTGATGGACTGCTGCAGAAACTCGGAGTTATCCGCTGGAACGATGTGAGCGCATTCAGCTGCGTCCGCCCGGTCTGGGTGCACGCGGTATCAGTCGGTGAAGTGATGGCGGCGCTGCCTCTGGTGAGGGAGCTGAAGCGCGCTTTTCCCCGGCAGCCCATCCTTCTGTCCACCGCCACTGCAACCGGGAAAGCTACTGCAGAGCGCAGCTCACAGTTTATAGACCGCGTTATTTTTTTTCCTTTTGACTATCCCTGGTGCAGCCGGCTCTTTATTTCCCGGTATCAGCCGCTTGCCTTTATCGCTCTTGAAACCGAGCTGTGGCCCAATTTCCTGCGGGAGCTTAAACAACGAAACATTCCCGCAGTGATGGTGAGCGGCCGAATCTCCAGCCGCTCATTCCCCCGCTACCGGAGGTTCAGGTTTTTCTTCCAGCGGGTGCTGGCGAACCTGACCTGCTGCTGCATGCAGTCATCCGCTGACGCGCAGCGCCTCATTGAGCTGGGAGCTGAGCCGGCCGCGGTGCGGGTCACGGGAAATCTCAAGTTCGATCAGGCGCTGCCTGAGGTGAGCCGCGAGCTTACGGAAAAGCTCTGCCGCGACCTTAACCTGAAACCGGAGCAGCCGGTCTTTATCGCCGGCAGCACGCACAAGGGTGAGGAAGAGATCATCCTTGCCGCCTACCGCGAGCTGAAAATAAATTTCTCCGGGCTGGTTCTTATCCTTGCCCCGCGCCATCCCGGCCGGTTTGACGAGGTGGCAGTCCTGATACAAAAAACAGGGATGCCCTTCAGCAGAAGAACCGCTCTCAGCGCCGCTGCTGCGGGGCCCGGTGATGTGATCCTGCTTGATACCATCGGCGAGCTGGCAACCCTGTACAGCATCGCAGCCATAGTCTTTATCGGCGGCAGCCTCGTGCCGGTGGGCGGGCACAATCTGCTTGAGGCGGCGGTATTCAAAAAGCCGGTGCTGTTCGGGCCGCACATGGACAGCTGCGCTGAGATCGCCGGCGCTTTGCAGCACCATGGCGGCGGGATAGAGGTGGCGGATCAGGCAGGGCTCATTAAACAGGCCCGGCTGCTGCTTTCTGACCGGGGCTTACGGGAATCAGCAGGGGCTCACGCATACCAGGTTATCGCGGAAAACAGCGGCGCCCTGCAGAAAAGCATGGAAGTTCTGAAGCCGATTATCGAGCAGCAGGCAGCGCACTAAAGCGTCTCTCAAACCAGGGCATTTTTTTTAGAAGCAGTGGTCATGAACATACGATCATCAATAGAGCGGCTCATCACCATGCAAAAGCCGGGAGCACTACTCAGCCTCGCGCTTTTTCCGCTCGCCGGTGCTTCCTATATCTTGCAAGGCAGCGTGTGGCTGCGGCGCTTACTCTACGAGAAAGGGGTTTTCAAAAGCTGCCGCCTGCCCTGCGCGGTCCTGAGCATTGGCAATATCACGGTAGGCGGCACGGGAAAGACGCCGGCGGTTTATCATATCGCCCGGCACCTGAAAGATGCTGGTTACCGGGTGGCAATACTCAGCAGGGGCTACCGTGCACAAGACACGGGCCAGGGCCTGGTGGTCGCGGACGGAAGCCGCGTGCTGGCAGGGCCTGAGCAGGCAGGCGATGAGCCATTCATGCTGGCGCAAAAGCTTCGCGATGTGCCGGTGCTCGCGGGCAGAGACCGGGTTTCCCTGGGACGGCAGGCGGTGCGTGATTTTGCCGCTCAGGTTATTATTATGGATGACGGGTTTCATTATTTCCGGCTAAAGCGCGACCTTGACATCGTGCTCATCAATTCCCGCAACCCTTTTGGCAACGGGTATCTCCTGCCGCGCGGAACCCTGCGGGAGCCGATCTCATCAATAGGGCGTGCCCAGCTCATCATGCTCAGCAAGGTTGACCAGACAACCAATGCAGCCGGGCTGGAAAAAACAATACAGAAGTATAATCCGCGAGCCCCCATCTTTAAAGCCTCGCTTCAGGCGCAGGCTCTCAGGAGGACAGCAAACGATGAGACACTGTCTCCCGCTGCGCTGCAGGGCAAGCGGGCAACAGCAGTCTGCAGCATAGGTGACCCGGACTCCTTTTTCTCTCTGCTCGAATCACTCGCTGTAACCGTAACCGCAAAGCTTGCATTTCCCGACCACCACTGGTACGCTGGGGCTGATTACCGGGTGATTAACCAATCCGGGGGCAATGCGGATTTTATTATTACTACTGAAAAAGATATTGCTAAATTGGATAAGAATATGTTAGATAAACACAAATTGTTAATTCTTCAAACCTCGCTGCAGATAGACGGGGAGGAGAAGTTTTTTGAAACAATCCGCCAGCATGCCGGCTTGACTTCAGGGTGAAGTCTGCACTGCGCATGTTACAACAGGATTTTAGAAATCATCATGGAAAGGGGCACACAATGAAACAAAGAGCAGGAGCATTATTTTTCTTATTGGCACTCATTGCACTTACAGGTATTTGTCCTTCACTGCAGGCAGCGGATGAAGGCCCCCTGTCTCAGAAGGGGACTAAACAACTTGGCGTTAATATCGGCTACGGCTATACCTTAAGTAACCGCGATATCCGATTTGCTCCGGTGTCTCCTTATTTCGGCTATGTGTTTACCGACCCGGTCGGCAACGGCTGGTACCGCGGGACCGTTGAAGGTATCGTGGAAGGTGATTTCAACTATGTGTTTAAAGGACAGAAACGTCACGCATCAGGGGTTACTTTCCTGGGGCGCTATAATCTCCTGTCAAAGCATGAATGCTGGCGGCCCTATATTCAGGCCGGGGTCGGCATGGTCGGCACCAACCTTTCGATGCATCACTTTGGATCGGATTTTAATTTCACATCTAATCTCGGAGCCGGCATCCAGTATTTCTGGAATCCCTGCAATGCAGTAAATTTTGAATGGCGCTATAAACACATCTCCAATGCCGGGATTAATCAACATAATGTCGGGCTTAATATGAGCATGCTGTTAGTGGGATATTCCCACACCTTCTGAGAAAAAAGTTATTCATAATTACATCGAGTGAAGCAAAGGGGATTCACAATAGAGGTGAATCCCCTTTGCTTTGCAGAGTATACGAATTTATTTAACGCGGGCACTTCATGCGCATTCGAAGAAATATAGCCTTTGACCAGGAGCTTAACCCGCAGCA
>JAPLIX010000391.1:14671-19018 GCA_026388865.1 Pseudomonadota bacterium
ATCGGGTGACGGCCCGGTACTGGTAATTGCCGGCGCCGGCAGCGGCAAGACCAGAACCCTTACCTACCGGGTGTCCTATCTGATTGAGAGGGGAATTGATCCCTACCGGATACTGCTGGTCACCTTCACCAATAAGGCCGCACGCGAAATGCTTTCGCGCGTTGCAGCGCTGGTGCCCTCTGATATCGGCAAGCTCTGGGGCGGCACCTTTCACCACATCGCCAACCGCATCCTGCGCGTTAATGCGGCGCGCATCGGGCTGCAGCAGAACTTTACCATCCTTGATCAGCAGGATGCGACGGATCTTCTCAACTCGTGTTTTACCGACCTGGGATATAAGAAGAAATCCGGCCTCATGCCCCAGGGCGCGGTGCTCGCGCGCATCTTCAGCCTTGCCCGCAATACCCGGACTGCGGTTGAGCAGCTCCTGGAGCGGCGCTATCCCTATTTTCTTGAGCACGGGGGGGAAATACAGGTTATTTATAATCATTACGCTGAGAAAAAGAAAAAGCTCAACCTGGTTGATTTTGATGACCTGCTCACCTACTGGCTGCAGCTCATGGAGGAGGACCAGTCGCTGCGCGAGTTTTACGCCCAGCGCTTTCAGCACATCCTGGTGGATGAATACCAGGACACTAATAAGCTCCAGGCGGATATCATCGACGCCGTGGCCGGCACGCAGCAGAACCTCATGGTGGTGGGCGATGACTCGCAGAGCATTTACGCGTTCCGGGGAGCAAACTTCGCCAATATCATGGATTTCCCGCGCCGCTACCCGGCAGCAAAAATTTTCAAGCTTGAGTACAACTACCGCTCCTCCCCCGAGATCCTGCAGCTGGCAAACCAGAGCATCACCCGCAATGAAAAGCAGTTTCACAAGGAGCTGAAGGCCCAGCGCGTGAGCGGCGTGCAGCCCGCAGGCCTGCTGTTTGACACCGTAATCCAGCAGGCCTGCGGCGTTACCGACAAAATCAGGGAATTTATAGCGCAGGGCATTCATCCGGGGGAGATAGCGGTCCTGTACCGGGCGCACTACCACTCCATGGAGCTGCAGATGCAGCTCACCCGCACGGGCATCCCGTTTGAAATCCGCTCGGGCATCCGCTTTTTTGAGCAGGCCCACATAAAGGACATCGCCTCCTATCTTCGGCTCCTGATCAATCCCTTTGATGAGGTGGCGTGGAAGCGCATTCTGCAGCTGCTGCCTAAAATCGGCACGGTGCGCGCGCAAAAGATCTGGGATGCACTATCCGCTGCCGGGAGCCCGCTCGAAGCCTTCCTCAGCGGGAACCTGGAGGCAGTGGTTCCTGCTGGTGCCCGGCCCTACTGGGAAAAGCTGTGCAGTGTGATGAGGCCGCTGGTGCAGATGGGGCCGGAGACGTCGCCGGGAATACTCATTAAGACCGTCTTTGAGGGCGGCTATGAAGAATACCTGCGCATTAAATATCATGACCCCGCAGGCCGTGCCGAAGATATCGAGCGCTTCATGGATTTTGCGTACCACTATGACCGCCTGGAGGACTTTCTGGCAGAGCTTGCCCTGCTGACCAGTGTCACCGCGGAAAATGTACCGGCAGAAGAAGACCGGGAGACGGTGAAACTCAGCACCATCCACCAGGCAAAGGGGCTTGAGTGGCCGGTAGTGTTCATCATCTCCCTGGCCGAGGGCAGCTTTCCCAATCCGAAGAACATTGACTCCCAGGATGACGAGGAAGAGGAGCGCCGGCTGTTTTATGTTGCGGTTACCCGGGCCAGAGATTATCTGTTCCTGTGCAGCCCTCTTCACAGCGATCACCACGGGGCAGTGACCATGATGAAACCCTCGCGCTTTGTCCGGGAAATACCGGAGCAGTGTTTTGAACGGCAGTATTTCCCGGGCGACAGCAGCTACTTTTAGGCGCTTAGTTGTTACATTCGTGTTTTTTTGGCAAGAAAAATTCGAAATACGAATATCGAAGCACGAAACAAATACAAAATTCAAACACTGAATGATCAAAACATCAGACCATGAATTGTTTTAGCCACAGAACTACACAGATTTTCACAGAAAGAAATTTTTAACTTCAGTGTTATTCTGTGTTTTCTGTGGCCATAACTAAAAAGTATTTGGTTCCGGCTTGTCCGGGTTAGGTTGTTAAAAAATAGTTTTTCCCCAGGAGAAAAATCAGTGTACCAGTCAAAGGCAGTCCTGTTTTTCGAAGGTCAAAAACTGATTTCCGGCGTGTGCCTTGAAGACAGCGGAAGCCGCCTCCATGTCTATACCGCTGCCGGCAGGGAGATGAACGTTACGATCAACAGGATCCTCCACTTTTCCTCCTATTGCCTGGACCTTGCTTCATCAAAAGACGCTCTCCTGAATAAAATAAAAGCGCTCGAGCAGAAGCAGGAAGAGCTCAAGCGCCAGGTGGATGTTAAGTCACTGTGGGAGATGCTCACGGATGAGGGCGAGGTATTTGATACCGGCTATCTGGTAACCATGGTCTTCGGGGAAACGACAGACTCAGACTGCGGCGCGGCAGTGCTGCGCGCACTTTTAGAGGAGCGCACCCGGTTCAAACTGGCGGGCAAACAATTTCAGATCAACACCCCGGAGCAGATTGAAGCGCTGCTCACCAAGCGCCGCCGCAAAGCCCAGCGCCAATGCGATATCGAGGAGGGAAGCATCTGGCTTGAGTCAGTCCTGCAGGGAAAAAAAACGGCCGGTGATCGGGAGAGCTCATTTCTGAAGCTTCTTCGGGACTACGTCGTGTTTGGCAGCGACGCAGCTGATTATCAGCTGATACGGGAAATGCTTGATCAGGCAAAGATTATCGACCCGAAGGCGTGCTTTGATCTGCTGGTACAGCACGGCGTCTTTGACGCAGATGAAAACTTGAGCCTTGAGCGCTATCAGATCCCCGTGCACTGGCCGCGGCAGGTGCTGGAAGAAGTCGACGGGCTCGCACGGCAGGTGCCGGGCGGTGCAGCGCAACGGGACCTCACCCATCTCAGGATTATCTCCATTGATGACGCGTTCACCAGAGACATAGACGATGCCATCAGCTTTGAACGTAAAGACGGTTGCCTGCAGCTGGGCATTCACATAACCGATGCTGCCTCCATCATCAAACCTGAATGCAGACTTGACCGCGAGGCTGCTAAACGGGCTACTTCTATTTACCTGCCTGAGGGAAAAATCCCCATGCTGCCCCCTGATCTCTCAGAGGGACTGCTGAGCCTTAAAGAAGGAGAAAACCGCCCTGCGCTGAGCTTTCTGGTCAAAATCAGTGATGCCGGAGATATAATCGATTCTGAAATCTGTTTAAGCATTATCCGGGTCGCGAAAAAAATGACCTATGACGAGGTGGACGCGGAAATCGCACAGAACTCCCCGTTCGCAGAACTCTATCGCCTGACATCAGCTCTCATGGAGAAGAGAAAAAGCGCCGGCGCCCTCATCCTTTCAATCCCTGAACTGCAGATAGTTGTTGACCAGGAGAAGCACATTGCGCTTTCAATCCGCGAGCGCAATGCCCCGAGCCAGGTTGTTGTCACCGAGTGCATGATACTTGCAAACCATCTGGCAGCCCGGCTGTTCAGGGAGCGGGGTGTCCCTGCTTTGTACCGGAAGCAGGCCCAGCCGCGGGAACGCATAGACATGCCTGACGGGGGGTCACTGCTCCACCGGTACCGCCAGCGGAAGCTCTTGGGCAGGGTGGATCTGGGCATTGAGCCGGGTCCCCATTACATGCTCGGCCTTGACCTCTATACCACCATAACCTCGCCGATGAGAAAATATTATGACCTGGTGATGCAGCGCCAGATGAAGAGCCTGCTGGGAGGAGGGCCTCCCGTGTACGGGAAGAATGACTTGAAAAACATGGTGAGCGAGGTTGATCCGCGCCTTGCCAAAGCTGGTCTTGTCTCGCAGGAACGGGAGCGCTACTGGGTGCTGAAATATTTACAGGATCAGGTCGGGCAGCCATTAACCGCACTGGTGCTGGAGAAGCGAATGCGCGGCTACAGCATCCTTCTCTATGATTATCAGCTGGAAGTGAACCTCTCAGCAGCCGACGGAACAGCGCTTGCGCCCGGTGCAACCATTACCGTGGTCCTTGAAAAAGCTGATCCCTTCAACGGAACCTTAAAAGTAGCTCTCCGCTAACACACCTTTTTTTCACTCCGTTATATTAATGCGGATTGCGGCGGGAGAATTAAAAATAGAAGAAGACGGATCACCAGCTCAAAGAGTCGAAGCGCAAAACAAAGACTGACAGCCGGAGAAGCAATTTTACGTTAAAAAAACGGCAGAGCCAGGTAAGGCTCTGCCGTTTTTAGTCAACATTTAACTATAGCTGAAATTAAGCT
>JAPLIX010000217.1 GCA_026388865.1 Pseudomonadota bacterium
AATGGAACGCCGGCTTATCGCAGCGCTTCAGAAATCCCTTAAGGTTTTTCATGCCGATAGAAACCGTGGTGAGGTAGTGAGATTTCGGTACCGGAACATTTATGATGTGATCCCAGGTAAAGGCGTGCTCGGATACATAGAAGGTCCCGGGTGTTCGGGGGGAATAGTTCTTAAATTCCCTGAACGGCCCTTCATCAAAAATAATCCAGGAAACTTTCTGGCGTGCAGCCACATCAGCAATGCCGGTTTGCGTAAAACATTCCCGCAGCGCGGATTGCGGCTGGAAGTAGCTGGGGCCTTCGCCGATGGCAATCTTTGATGCGCCCTGCTGACGGCACCAGATGATGATTGCTTCAACCAGTTGCGGGTTTGTGGTCTGGCCGGTAGTATAATGCTCCGGCTCTACCAGGTTTGGCTTGATGAGAACTGATTTGCCGCTGAGGGGAAGGTGCGGGACAAATGGTTGCAGCAGCATTTCAAGAGCAGGAAGAATGCCGTCTTCTTTTATCTGGCGTATGGAAACAATAGACATGCAGTAATCTATCGGGCAAAAAGGCTGACAGTTTTTAATAATGCTGACTGCTGCTGGCTGAACATGTATCAGTCATTTTAATAAGCTTAATTTGTCCTATCTCATGGCCGAGCACGCCAGCAAGCTCGGACTTGCTGTTAACATTGCAAGGGCGCTTGCAACACACACAAGGTAATTTCTCATTGACAAATAAAATCCATGTATACTATTATCACAAATTACTATTTCCTTAAAGCGATAGTTCCTGATTATTTATATGGCGGTGTAGCTCAGGTGGCTAGAGCATGCGGCTCATATCCGCAGTGTCCGGGGTTCGAATCCCTGCACCGCCACCACATTACAAACCAAAGAAGTCCGCTACCATCTAAAACATCTTGATAAAACAGGATGTTTTTCTTTTTTATCGTCCAGCACAATCCAATGAAAACCGTTGACATCTGGGGTATATTGGGGTATATTTTGGGTAAATGTACCCCACTTAAAATAAATGTACCCCACTTTGCATGAAAAAAGCAGCCAGCTTAAAAGGAGGGAAACATGACCTTAACTGATAAGAAAATCAGGAACGCAAAATCACGGCAAGCACAATATAAGTTGTATGACGGTGATGGTCTTTTTCTTCTGGTTATGCCCAACGGCTCTAAGTATTGGCGTTTTCGGTATAGGTACGAGGGTAAAGAAAAAACGATTGCACTTGGCACATACCCAGAGATCACACTCTTGGACGCACGAGGCAAACGGCACGCTGCACGCACACAGCTCGCCCACGGCATAGACCCCGGCCAGCAGAGGAAGGCACAGAAGAAGGCACAGACCGACATTAAGGACAGTTTTGAGGTTATCGCTCGGGAATGGTACGGGAAATATCTGCCGACGTGGGCACCGAGTCACGCAGTCACAATCATTTCGAGGTTAGAGCGTGATATATTCCCGTGGATGGGGCAGCAGCCGATAGGTGAGGTCAAGGCACCGGATGTGCTGCGTGTCCTTAGACGTGTAGAGTCCAGGGGTGCCCTTGAATCAGCTCGCAGGATTAGAATAATCTGTGGTCAAGTGCTCAGGTACGCAGTAGCCACAGGCCGGGCAGATCGTGATGGAGCCGCAGACCTACGGGGTGCATTACCTCCGGCAGTAGTGAAGCACATGGCAGCGATAACCGAACCAAACAAGTTTGCCGACCTGCTGCGAGCTATAGACGGCTATCAGGGCAGCCTTGTTGTCAAATGTGCATTGCAGTTTCAGGCACTAACCTTTGTACGTCCGGGAGAGTTGCGACATGCTGAATGGCAAGAGATTGATTTTGACGCGGGGCAATGGAATATACCGGCTGAGAAAATGAAGCTGCGCTTACCTCACGTTGTGCCGCTATCCTCTCAGGCCGTTGACATACTCAAAGAGCTTGAACCATTGACGGGCAAGGGGCGCTATGTGTTCCCGAACGGTCGCACGTTTGAACGTCCTTTATCTGAAAATGGAGTCTTGGCAGCATTGCGAACCTTGGGATACACCAAGGAACAAATGACCGGGCATGGTTTCAGGGCAGCAGCACGCACCATGCTTGACGAGGTTCTGCAGCAGCGTGTTGATTTGATTGAGCACCAGCTTGCCCACGCCGTGAGAGACCCGAACGGTCGCGCCTACAACAGAACAGCGCACCTTGAAGCACGGCGGAAAATGATGCAGACCTGGGCAGACTATCTGGAAGGCTTGCGGGCGGGGGCAAAGGTTGTGCCGCTGGTAAAAGCAAAGTAGGCTGTAAAGGGGAATAGGCCGACGGGCCG
>JAPLIX010000467.1 GCA_026388865.1 Pseudomonadota bacterium
ATCGCGCAACTCTTCCGGCACCTGCTGCCGCCGCCACCGGTTTCTCAGCGCAATGGCAACTGCCCTTTTGGCATTGCGCTGGCCGATGATGAACTTATCAAGCTCGGTAACAGTTTCCCGCGGACTCAGTGGTTTCATTATTACGTATATACCTTTTCGTTTAGCTTTGAGCCTTTGTGCCTTCTGCCTGTTGTCTGCTGCTTTACAGCTGACATCTGTCAGTCTGACCTCTGACCGTCTGCCTCACAGCTCATCCACCGTTATTTCTTTATTAGTATATATGCAAATATCAGAGGCAATCTTCATTGCTTCTTCAGCAATCTGCCGCACCGGGAGTTTTGCATGCATGAGCAGCGCGCGCGCAGCAGCAAGGGCATAGGGCCCCCCGGAACCGATAGCAGCAACATCATCATCCGGCTCTATGACATCCCCATTGCCGGAAATGATAAAGAGGTGCTCGCTGTCAGCTACTATCAGCAGCGCCTCAAGCTTTCTCAGCATCCGGTCGGTCCGCCACTCTTTTGCCAGCTCTACCGCAGCCCGGGTGATATTGCCATGATACTGCTCAAGCTTTTCTTCAAATTTTTCAAACAGCGTAAAGGCATCAGCGGTGCTGCCGGAAAATCCGGCAAGCACTTTGTTCTGATAGATCCGCCTGATTTTTTTTGCCCCGTGCTTGAGAACGGTTGAACTGAAGGTCACCTGCCCATCTCCGGCGATACACACCGAGCCTTTATGCCGGATGGCAATAATGGTTGTGCCGTGAATCTCCGTCATTACCTTACCTCTTTTCCCTGCTCCGGGGATGCGCCCGGTCATATACTTCCATCAGCTTGTCAATATTGAGATGGGTATATCTCTGGGTGGTCGACAGGTTCTCATGCCCCAGAAGCTCCTGAATGGCGCGCAGATCTGCGCCTGCGTTGAGCAGATGGGTTGCAAACGAATGGCGCAGTGAATGCGGGCTGATGCTGCGCTGCAGGCCGCAGTGCTTTACATACTTATCAATAAAGCGCGCTACGCTGCGCGCGGTCAGGCGGCCGCCGCTTTTATTTAAAAACACAGCCGCCGGCTGAGTCCTGCCTTCCTGCGGGTAATCCGTGCCCGGTGCGGTATCTTTTAGATGCAGATAATGGGTTAATGCCGCTATGGCTTTTTTACCGATGGGCACAACGCGCTCTTTTCTTCCCTTGCCGAGAACCTTTATAATGCCGAGGTTCAGTTCCAGATCACCCCGATTCAGGCCCACCAGTTCGCTCACCCGGATACCGGTAGAATACAGCACCTCCAGCAGTGCCCGATCCCGTGCATGCTGCACATCTCCAGCCGGCACAGAGTCAAGCAGGGCAAACGCCTCGTCAACCGTCAGATGCGTCGGGAGATATTTTTCAAGCTTCGGGGTTCGCACCGCGGCTGCAGGATTATCCGTTATGACCCCCTCTCTCACCAGGAACTTAAAAAATGTCCTGAGGCAGGAGAGCTTTCGAGCCTGCGATGATTTTTTGTTCTGTTTTGCCAGCAGCCCCAGATACGCCCGAATGGTCAGGTTATCAATGCTTGCAACGCCCGAGACATATGAAGGGCCTTTTTCGGATAGAAAGCCGTCAAACTCCCGCAGATCAAGCAGGTAATTTCTGCAGGTATGCTCAGAGGCATTTTTTTCAATCCGCAGATACTGCTCGAACTGTTTGATATAGGCTTCAAGCATTTTGGCTCTGCATGCAGAAAGTTTAGAAAATAAAACAATAAATATATAACTTTTTTCAGAATTAGCAATTAAAAATTTTCTTTGCAGCGTGTTTACCATTGGGCAGATTGTATCACCCTGCATGGATTCAATCAACAGCAGCATCGGGGTGGCATTATCAAGCCAGGGATGGCTCTACAAAACCCGCCCGTTTCGTTTTTGCTGCCGCTATCTATAGCATCTATGGATTCGTATTTTTACTGTGTAATCCATTGAAAATTCTTTCTTCCGCATATTCCTATGTAAAATTGTTGCCGGTTTTTATGTCCCGGCATCTCTATTGCAATCTCAATTAACTCAGAAAATTTATTGAACTCCCGCACGGTAACCTGCATGGTATCAGGGATAGGGCTGTCAAAGCTTTGCAGATGATGAACCCGGCGGTGAAAACTGCAGTGCATTGTAAAATCCCCCGCGGCATTGTCAGGCGCAGTAATTTATATCACAAATATCACACAACAATTCTCTGGCTGTTAAGAAGGGACATGCTATTATTAATTAGATGACAAGTGTCAATACATCGTTGACACTTGTCATCTAGGGGTTAGAATCACATTGTGTAATCAATACTATATCAGGTGCTTTCTATGATGTGTACCGGTTTTTGATTAATATTTAGAGGAACCCTGTAGCCTTACACCTGTTACGATGCAATATTATCCTTTGTTACTATATACTATATGAATTAATTAACTTGACTGTCCTCGGAGGTTTTATTAATTATAAACATGCAACGGCGTTCCCATCGAGGGATCAATAAGGGAATGTGCAGGAGTATGCATGCGTTTTTTAAACTAATCACAAACTGCGCACGTGAGCCGTCGGTATTGTGCCTGCCGGTTGGAGTTTTTTAACTTGGGCGACTGTTACTATACATAATCAGGCTGTTGATTTGATTGAGCATATTGATTTTAACCCTACCTAAAATGTATCCTGAGATGGAGATCGTTGATTGTAGGGCAAATATGAAAGCCAATTTTTAAAAATATCTAAATAAAATTTCAAATCAACAGCCTGAATCAATTAACTAATCAGGAGCGAGGAAGCGAATGAACATGCAAAACCTTAGGCAACAAGAGTGGAAGTGGATCATATCAGCGGCAGCACTGGTGCTCGGCTTGTGTTTGCCGGTACATGCCACAACCATCACCGTGTGCCCGACCGGCTGTGATTATACCTTTATCCAGGCCGCAATCGATGCTGCCGCGGCCGATGATACCATCAATGTGTCCCCCAATAGTACAGGATATGCCGAGGCGCTGACGCTTGATAAGCCCGTTAAAATTATCGGGAAAAAGTCCAACAAAACATCAGACGCGTGGACGACCGGCACGGCGGGCAGCAGCGGCGGCCCGCTCGCGGGCGGTACCCTGATGGGGTCAACCCTGATGGGAACGACCATAAGCTATCTGAATATCCAGTACTGTACGGTCAAGATGGACGCCAACACGAAAGGCTTGACCGTTGATTATGGCAACACCCTGGAGAATACCACGATAAGCTACTGCAGCTTTACCGGGCCGGCGGCCACGGCGGACGCAGACTGGTTTGCGGTCAGCGGCAGCTCATCTCTGCCGGTTGACGGCGGCGCAGTGAACGGCATAACAGTAACCTATAATACCATTCTGCAGGCAACCTCTGAACTGCGGCTCGACCGGGATATCGCAAACATCACCTACGCCCACAATACCTTCAGCAACTCAAACGGCTACATCAAACTGTCCAAACCCTACGGGGGGTCGGGCCGCGTACAGGGCATAAACGTGACGTTCAATACCTTTAATAACAGCACCAAGCCGTTTGCCGACGAGTACGCCGTGGCGGTTGCAGACACGGTCATAGAGACAGACGCCAACGGCCCTTGGGGAGAAAATCTGGCGATACATTTTAACAATTTTCTCCAGGACGACGCAGCCGGTCCTTACCCGATTGTGGGATTTCAGGACAGCTCTCGGTTCACCTCGGAAATAACCGCGACACACAACTGGTGGAATTCCACGTCAGGCCCGCGCATCTTTGTTGCAGGAGACCCGAATACCGACACGCGGCCTGATGTGAGCGAACGGGCGGGGTTTGATGTACCAGCCCTGCGTAATTTCAGCCTCTCGTCAATCACCGGCGGGCTGTCAGGCAGCGTTGCTCCCAATATGACAAAGACCATTACAGACCCGAGCATCAATGTGCAGCTTCTGGTTAAAACAAACGCTGGTTCAGGCAAAGTGTTTGCCGCAAAGTATGCGGCATCACCGGTTGCGTCAGCCGTGACGTCGCCGCTGCCGGGGGCCGCGTACTATGATGTACTGCTGTATCCTTCCTCTGTTTCCAGCATAGAGGCAGTAACGGCAACTATTTATTATCCGACGGGGACTGCACTGGCTTCAACAGCACCGGTATACTGGTACAGCGGTATCACCCAAACCTGGATTTCATGGGATACCAGCAGACGAACAGTTTCTTCAACTCCGGTTACTTTTAATGGCACAACCTACGCCGGCTATGTAACAATCTGGGCTGATAAAAATAGTACTAACCCCCCGCTTAACAGGTTGACCGGGACCCCCGTTGCCCTGAGTGGCTCGTCTGTATCAACCACCACCACGACTGCTGCGACAACCACCTCTTCAGCTGGCAGCAGTACGACTACCACCGCTGCAACTACCACCACCTCAATTGGCGGCACGACAACTGCAAAGACTACCAGCAGCACCAGCAGTGTCAAACCGACCACCACGACAACGGCGCCGCTGCCCAGGCTGACCATTAACCCGGTCTCTTTAAACTACGGGGCTGATAAGATAGTTCAGACATTTACCATTACCAATACCGGCCCGGGTACGCTCTCATGGAATATCAATAAGGAGGGTATCAACTATGACCAGGGCGTGGACTGGATCTTTGACATCAC
>JAPLIX010000205.1:0-2593 GCA_026388865.1 Pseudomonadota bacterium
ACACGAATTATCCCAATTGTAATTGATGGTACTTCCCCACCTGCGCATTTGCGTGCACTTAAGTGGGTTGACATTACTGTTGATTATGAAGGTGCCGTCAGAGAACTTCAAAAGGCCATTTTCCAATTTTATGAAAAGCCGCCAATCGGCCAACAGCCTGAATTTCTCCGTGGAAAAGTGTTAACTGTTGGTGGCCTGTCTAGAGTTGCAACAGCAGTTGGGTTTTTGCTTGTAGGAACAGGAAAACATGATATTGGGAATGAAGAAAACTTCTCTCCCAAAGAACTTCAGGAACGTCTTGGGCTATCTGTAGAAGAAATAAATGATGCGATTGAAGAACTTGAGAACCATGGGATAGTAGAAGCCCTGCAAGAACTTGGTACTTATCCATATTCCCATAGCCAAGTAACGCCCACTTATGCTCTTTTTTTGCATTTCAAAGGGCAAGGCTTAGACTATGATCCTGATGAGGATATTAAAGCTGTTGCAGCTGCTATTGTGGTTAAGAATAAAACTGATGGGAACGCTCTAAAAGAAGTTACTGGACTATCTCCGTTGAGACTTAATCGTGCTGTGAATTATCTAAAGGATGATGGCATAATAGAAGTGCTTCAATACTTAGGAACCGCCCCTTTTGACTTTGGGGAGGTGTGGGCAACCGGTGCGACGAGACGTTTTGTAGCAGAAAATTGTAAATAGATATAAAACTAAATTATCAAATTTCATGATCATATAAAACCGCCCACGAAAAAACCATCCTCCAGCGCCAGATCGACGCCACTGACCGGCAGATAGATAATCTTGTGTATGAATTGTATGGATTGACGGATGATGAGATAAAGATTGTGGAGGGAGGATGAATTAGGAACGACCTTCCATTTTATGAAGAAAGCAGTTTCTAAACAAATATATGACAAAGAAGATATGAAACCGGAATATGATTTTTCCAGCATGAAGAAAGCGGCGCGGGGTAAATACTATAACGCGTATCGTGCCGGTCATAAAGTGGTTATTCATCAGGCTGACGGAACTACCCCCGTGCAGTATTTTAAGCTTGCAGAAGGGGCAGTTATTTTAGAGCCTGATGTCAGAAAGTATTTTACAAGCTCTGAATCTGTGAACAAAGCACTCCGGTCATTGATTGCAATTATCCCCAAGAAAAAGAAAACATCTGCTCCTGGCAAATAATATAGGTTGCGAAGTCAAGAGCAGTCGATAATAGGGACGATTCTAATAAAAAACTTGTAAACAACAGGCTCACTGATATAATAAGTACTGTGAGACAGCGACTGGGCTGCAGCCACAATAACTGTCGTTTTATGCCCGCCCTGCTGCAGGGGGAGTGCGGGTCTTATCGTTCTAAAGTCCCTCCATAATGTTATCCTCTGGGGAAAGACAATGCATATGACTCCGGCCGCAAAAAATAGGATAAAAAATAAAGTCCTTGAACAACTTTCTTCTGATAAGGCTATCAGAAAGATAGTTATATTTGGTTCTTTTGTAACCTCTGATGATCCGGAAGATATTGATTTGGCAATATTCAGCGAATCTGACAGGGACTATTTATCGCAGGCAATGGAATACAGAAAGAAATTAAGGGAAATAGCCAGGCAGATAACCGTCGACGTAATACCTGTCAAAATTCCGCATGAAGAAGTTTCTTTTATGCAAGAGATAAATAACGGGGAAGTTATTTATGAAAAATGAGACTAAAGCCTGGATTGATTATGCTGACGAAAATTTGAAATCGGCTGAGGTCTTATTACAGAATGGTTTGTTTAATGCTTGCCTGCAAAATATCCAGCAGGCGGCGGAGAAGCATCTGAAATCATTGCTCATCGAAAGGGGAACCGGCCTGATTAAAAGCCACAACATACGGCAATTGATTAATGCTCTTGCTGAACATCAGATGACGATAAGCATGTCAGAAGATGAGATTGATTTATTAGACTCCATTTACCTTCCTTCCAAATATCCTCTCATGAGTGCCAAGATTTATGCCGGATAAAAAACTCTGTGAAACATGCATGGTCATAGCTTCTAAAATAAAGTGTTCTTGATTTACTGAAAAATTGAAAGATAACTGTTTGGATACTCGTTTTGCTGATATGAAAGATAAAAATACGCTTAAAAAAGAATTGATAAATCTTTTTAAGAGCATGGATTTTATTTGTGATAATTTCCTCAACAAGGAAGGTTCTGATGAGAAGCAGCTTCAGATATTTTTCAATATTTATCAGCAGCTCGCTATTGCCTGGGGGCACCTGGCGTTGCAGTGCAGGCATTGGGATGGGTTTAGAAAGACTAGAGAAAAGAACGAAGCTTGCAGGATATGCGGCAAGATAAAGGGTGTTGACGATCAGTATTATCTTTTACCCAGATCCGGGCAGAAAAAGATCGGCAAAAAGCTATTTCCCAATTCAAAAAAGGTTTTTGAAAATAAAGCAACGGCAACGATTGTGAATGATACGATCGATTTTTATGGCGCATCATTGAATGTTGATGTGCACAATAGATATAAATCAAAACTATTTAAAGACACAGTAACCCTTGCTGATGAACGAATAGTAACATTGAATGAAAGCGGTATTGA
>JAPLIX010000205.1:2616-4675 GCA_026388865.1 Pseudomonadota bacterium
AAAATGAATAAACCGGCGAAAAAGATCGGCAAAAAGAAATATGGAGCTTTGCTGCGGGAGTTAAGAAAAAATGATTTGAAAAAATTTCCGGTAATTATTGATTATGACGAAAATAGAAACTTTTTAGGGCTGACAATTCTGAAATAAAACAGTTCGCATTACCAGCATGCATATTGACGGCTAAGGGTGGGAGCGGCCTATAGTCGTGAAAATTCTCGCGCATGAATGCGCTCCTACAATGGTTAATAGCAAGGAGGAAAGTATGCGGAAATCGATTCTGGCGTTCATGGGCAGCCCGCGCAAAAACGGCAACAGCACGGTGCTGGCGAAAAAAATCGTCGAAGGGTCGCTGGCAGCGGGCGCCCGGGTGGAGAGCTTTTATCTGCACAAAATGAAGATCAGCCCCTGCACTGCCTGTGATAAATGCCACAAGGCAGACGACCGCTTCTGCGTGATAAAAGACGACATGCAGAAGCTGTATCCGAAAATCATTGCTGCTGACGGTCTTATCCTTGCGAGCCCCATCTACTTTTTCTCCGTCTCCGCGCAGCTGAAGCTGTTCATGGACCGGTGCTATGCCCTCGGCGGTCCCGGCGGCTACCAGTTCAAAGGAAAAAAAATTGCCATTGCCCTCACTTACGGCGATGTTGACCCGTTCCGCTCGGGTGCCGTGAATGCCATGCGCACGTTCCAGGACGCGTTTGCCTATGTTGAAGCGAACATCGCCGGCTATGTCTATGGCACGGGCCTTGAGCAGGGAGAGATTGCCAAAAATAAGGCCCTCATGAAAGATGCGTTTGATCTCGGGAAAATTCTGGCAGGCAAATGCAATGCACAATAACTGCTTAGAAAGTGTACGCCATCACATAATCATCCATATAAAACCCGTTGCCGATATCTTTCACAACGCTGTCGGTTATGCTGAAGCCCATCTTCAGATACTTCTCAACCGAGGCGGTGTTATTCTTATTGACAGTGAGCCGTACTGTTTTTAATTTCCGCTTCTGTGCCTGTGCGAGGATAAAGGCAAACATCTCCCTGCCCTTCCCCCTGTTCCGGAAATTACGTTTAATATAGATTTTGCTCAGGAACAGGCTGCAGTCCTTCTCTGTAGCATAGGCAAGGTAACCTATTTCATCTTCACCGCTTACCGCCAGATAATACTGCATCCCCTCCTGTATCTGGTTTTCTATTGCCTCCGGGGACTGAAAGGTATCTATCATGTAGTGTATCTGCTCTTGCGTAATAATCGTTGGATAATATTCCTCCCATATTTCTTTTGCCAGCTGCGCTACGGTGATAATCTGTTTTTTATCTCTTACTTTTATGCAGTCCATTGCTTATTCATGGTCCCCCGGCATGAAAATATGCGGCCTGTGACCCAAACAATGATCGCAGCCGGGAGACAATATCGCGGACAGCCCAGAGCTGGGTGGTTGCGAAAGATATGGCAACTGCTGTCCTGAGACCGGACGCGAGCACATCATGCACAGCCTTTAACAGCTCATCGCCGGTGCTGGGAAATACAATCTCAGCAAAATCAAAAAACGGATCCGACTCCAGCGCGCCGGCCAGCGCATTGATGCTGTTTCGATTTGCTTTTAAGTATAAAAAGACCAGCGCAATGCCGGAATTTATTTATTGGGAAATCCTGCCTTCTTTGAAGCAGCTTCTGCCTCTTCCATCTTATCAAGCACTCCCATGAGCTTTGCCATCACATCGGGCCGCTCTTCACCGATGACGGGGAACAGTTCGCCATAGGTGTTGCCGATGGTGCCGATCAGCTTGTAAAAATCCATGGTAGGTATGCGCGGCTCCTTCACCAGGCCCACCAGATAGTCTAGGTCATCAGCGTCAAGAAAATCCTGCAGCTCAATGGGCTTGAAGTCCATCTCCCCGTACGGTTCATAGAAATATTTCTGCCACCAGTCAAGGTAGCTGGCGAGGCCTTCCCGGTTAGGCTTGCCGTCAAGCAGCGCCAGCGTTACCGCATTTGCAGCTTTCCACCCGCAGACTATGGCAATGGCATTGCTCACTTCCATGAGCCAGGCTGCATCGC
>JAPLIX010000585.1 GCA_026388865.1 Pseudomonadota bacterium
CGCGCCTTCTTCAGTGGCGCTAACTGCGGGCTGGAACCTGGTTGGCTACTGCGGCACTGCGGCGAAAGCGCTCACTGATGCCCTGCAGTCAATCAGCGGCCAGTACAGCGCGGTCTGGGCATACGTGAACGGGGCGTGGAAGCTCTATGATCCGGCGAATGCGGGGTTCAGCGATCTCAGTCAGATGGAGCCGGGATACGGGTACTGGATAAAAGCCACCCAGGGTTGCGTGCTGAATTTTGGCGGCAGCGCCGCAGGCACCACCATCAGCCCAGCAAACGGCGGCACAGTGAGCGCATCAGACGGCGCATCAGTATCGCTTGCGCCTGATTTCGGCTCATCGGATATAACCGTGTCATTTTCTAAACTGGCGGATGCAAGCGGAGCGACTGTGGATGACCGAAAGCTAATCTCCGCCCAGTACAGCCTGCAGATTGCGGGGGCGGAAACCATCAGCGGCAACATTAATTTATCAATACCCGTGGATAAGAAACTGCTTCCCAGCGGCGCCACCAGCCAGCAGGCAAAGTCATGCCTGCGGCCGGAGATCAGCGACACAGGCGGAAGCACCTGGACGCCTGCGGGCACTATGATTACCTATGATGAGGGTAAAGGCGTGGTTACGTTTGATGTGTCGAGTCTTTATTCCGCAGTCAGTGCTTCCTCATCGATGAAGCGCGCACCGCGGGGCATAAAGGCCCAGGCATTTGATTTCAGGAAGGTAAGCCTGATCGAGCTGTCATGGCGGATGTTCAACGCCACCATGACGGAGAACAACCCGCCCTTTAAGATATATTACTATCCTCCGGAACCGAAGAATGAGAACAGCATTCCCACGGCATGGCAGAAGCACACCACGGGGACGGGATATAATTTTATTGTAGATTTGTACAATACCGCCCAGACTGAAACCGCGGGGCTTAATGCCATACGCAATTCCAGCAATAAGGCCATAATCGGCGACCAGCAAGCCCGTGACATAGAGATCTATGTAGTGAATACCGGCGACTCCAGCGGCGTAACACCCCTTGGCGGGCCGGTGGTGCTTTCCAATACAGATTTTCTCCAGGGCGTTGATGCAGACAACTGGACAGCCATGAGGACCACGACCGCCCATGAACTGGTGCATTTTTTCCAGGGGCCGATATACGGGACATATGAGAGCAATAACCGGTGGTTCATCGAGGCAACCGCCCAGTATTATGCGGCACGGGTTGCGGGTTTTGACGCTGCCAATCCGGGGAATCCGGTGCCGGTCAGTGACTACGAAAAACAGGGCCTTTACGGCGGTGAATCAAAAGATGATGCGGGAAATTACAAGTATGAGTATCTCGCTGACTATTTGACTGTTTCCATAACAGACAAGAATAACCAGTCTTACTATGCGCTGGGGCACTTTCTTGAATATCTTGAAAAGCGTTTTTCTCAGCCGATTGTCGCTGATGTCCTCTCTGAAAGAACCTCAGACGATGATCTGGAGAACCTGAACAGCGTTCTAAAGACATCGCTCGACATGAGCGTCGGGGATGCGCTGGTGAATTATATCGCCAATCTTATGGTGGACCCGGAATTACTGGGTAATTTTAACAGGGCGATAAAGGACAAGATGGCGGAGCATGCATCAGGCTATCTGACAACAGCCGAGGGCCAGCCCACTACTCCCTGGTTCATGGATAAATTTACATTCAAGCGTCTGAAGAAACCGCTCAGCCTGCTGTCCGCAGTGTATTCAGGGTTTTTATCTGAAAAATTGTCCAGGGATTGCCTGCTGGTTATAGACTCCCATGATATCGCGCAGATGTGGAAGGGCAACATGAAATCCTTTGTGTATGCGTTTGGCGGGAGCAATACCACCAAGGCAGCCTACAGCGGTAACAATCCCATCGATAACGGGATTGAGTTTCCGTTTACAAACACGGTTAACGTGCCGAATTTCGGCGGGACCAAAACCGGTTCGAAGAAGCTGGTGGAGCACATGATAATCAACTATGACCAGGAGGGGACCAAGCCGCTGAATATGTGTTACTATATTCTCATGCGCCCAAAGATCACTCAGGTTGGCCAGGGATCATCCAATGGTATGATTGTCTGGGACACGGACGGGATCGGGACCAAGGGCGGCATACCGGCAGACTATATCAAGGGGTATGATGTGTTTGACAAGGGCGGAAAAAAACTGAACGATAAAATTATACCCTTGCCGTCAGCAGCAGGCAGCGGGCAGTCCTTTGAGAACGCCGCAATAGACCCGATCAAGCAGACGGCTGCCGACTTTACCGTGGTTATTGAAGACAAATACGGCAACCGGTGGCCGGAGGTTTCAGAGGGGAAAGTAATTATCAACTCAATATCCTGCGACTCTGCACCGGCGTATGCCAAAGTCCGCATTGACGGCAAGGGATTTGGAAATACACAGGGAACCAGCACCGTAACCCTTAATGGCAACCCGATAACCTCTATAGTCTACTGGTATGATGCCTATATCTATTTACTACTCCCCGGCACTGCGACCACCGGAGATTTCGTGGTAACGGTTAACGGCGAAAAAAGTAATCTCTACCCGTACGTCATTGATACCCAGTTCAGCAGCAAACTGGCGCAGCGGCCGAGCATAGGAGTCAATATAACAGCCTCTCCTGCCAGTTGGTGCATGGACCCCAAGCCCACAGAGGAAGCTTATGAACTCATGGATTCTATACTCGACAATGACCCGCACCTTATTCTGACGCAAACCAACCCGGGGCAGATTTCCGGGAGTTTCCATAGGGTTAAAACATATGCCAAGGATTCTAAAGTGAGCTGTACTGTAACTACGGATATAAGTTTTGAGGATGTGCCTTTAACTAGCTGGTGCACCTGCTATAGTAATTGCGGGTTGTTAGGTATATGTGATGAAGCCTATTGTGCCGATCCACCGACCTTTATCTACAGTGACAGCAGAAAACCAAAAAATAAAATTGTGTACAAGCAGTCGACTACCTGTGATGACGGAACATCTGGTTCATATAATACCGATGATTGTATCTATCCAGGATATACAACTGGGGTAGAACTCATATTCGCAAAATAGTCAATGAAAGGGTTGTCGCAAAGGTTGTTTTGCTCAATACCATTTTTCCAGCTTCGTACCGGGATAGTAATGCAGAAGAATATCCCGGTACGTTTCTCCCCGCAAGGCCCGGTAACGAGCGCCCCACTGGCACAGGCCTACGCCGTGTCCGTTACCGGTGCCTAAAAACTGGAGATAGCCGTCGCCTGTTTCGCTTATAATAAAATTTGTGCTGCGCATTTCAGAAAAGCCGAAGAGTGAACGGAACTCATTGCTCGTTATTGTTCTGTTACGGCTTTTCTCCCGGATGGTTACTTCCAGCACCCGGTTGGCGAGGCTTCTCCTGCTCGCAGCAAATGATTCATCATCAGCTTCCTCAGCGTATCCGGCCTGACTCAGTTTTTTAAAGAATGTTCCGCGAGGAACAGTAAGCTTCCAGAAATATTTATCATACCCCGTGCATGCCCCGCAGAATACCCCCTTTAAATACGGCCGGTCTTTATCAGTGTTCCAGACATTCTCCGCATCTTCAGTTCTTCCGCCGCAGCAGCTGTGATAGACTGCCATAATGGGTGCCCCGTTATACGTCAGCACTTCACCTCTGGTTTCCTTCACCGCCTGCCTGGTTTTCCAGGTCGCGTGTTCAATGCCCCGGTAGAGCTGATGGAGAACCGATGTTGTCAGGTGGTAGGGACTGTCTTTACTGCTTGCCTTCTGGCAGAGTGCATAGGTGCGCGCAACCACTGCCTGGACTTTCATGGCAGCCAGCTCCCAGCGGGGAGAGAGCTCGATACTGATGAGGCCTTCAAGATACTCTTCAAGGTCTATCTCGTTGATGAGCAGCATCTCTTTTTTGCTGCTGCAATCAATTATGACCGTTCCGCCATAGCTGGTTCCGTCAATTGTCAGCGCAGTGCCGGGTGAATCCAGCCTGAAGTGTTGCCCGCTGAAGTGCTCCCTGTTTATTTCTATACCATTTTTATTTCGCTTCACTGACAGGGTATCGCCGGAACAGTAGACCGGTCTGACGCCGGTATCAAGGCAGTTAATTTTTATCCGGCTCCCGTCGACTGAGAAAGTTTTACCATACGTGCCGATAAGCAGCCTGATTGTTTCCGGGCATTTCCCGGATGGCCAGCCGCTGTCAGGGCAACAGAACAAAATTAAAATTATTATAGTTCCGTTAACAATGCTGATGAGACGTGACATGGCATTGAGCTCTTTTCATCGCAGATAGTTCTGAGAGATATAGATTAATACGAGCCCGATACAGATTGCCGCTATGCCAAATACTCTGAGGAACCGGGCGGGAAATGCGGGCAGTTTATTAAGCAGTGATTTCATTCTTTCGGGGACCGCAAAATAAGGAAGCCCTTCAATAATAAGAGCCAGCCCTAAGACACTGAGAAAATATGCCATACGCGTTTATAACGCTTTATAAAAGACGGTTGACATTTCACTGTTTGGCTGGATATTATCAGCCGGTAGTATGGCCGTCAAGGGATATGTAAAAAGGACTTTCCCTAAAATTTATAGTGCTGGCATTACTAACAAGTTGTTGAAAAAGTAGTTTTTTCTCAGGCTGGTCAAAAACATCCAGATGCAAGGCGCGCGAAATCAAGAGGAATGAGGCGTACTTTACCGTACGTCGCAATGACGAGGGATGAGCGCAACGAAGCAGAAGGGTGTTTTTCAACAGCC
>JAPLIX010000401.1 GCA_026388865.1 Pseudomonadota bacterium
ATGGATGCCGGCGTGCCTATCACCATGCCGGTTGCGGGCATAGCCATGGGGCTCATCAAGGAGGGAAATGATTTTATTATTCTTTCCGATATTCTGGGCGACGAGGACCATATCGGCGATATGGATTTTAAAGTCGCGGGAACCCGGGCGGGGATCACGGCAATTCAGATGGATATAAAAATCACCGGGCTTACCAGGGATATCCTCTCCTCGGCATTGAATCAGGCCCGGGAAGGCCGCCTGCATATTCTGGATATCATGGAGCAAACCCTGAAAGAGCCGCGTCCAGCTCTGTCTGCCCGCGCGCCAAAGATTATTACCATCCAGGTGAGGCCGGACAAGGTGAGAGATGTTATCGGACCGGGGGGGAAGAACATCCGCAATATTATTGCCCAGACCGGAGCAAAAATTGATGTTGAGGACGATGGGAAAGTAAACATCGCCTCAGCAGACAGCGCGTCGCTGGAAAAAGCGATGGCAATGATTAAGGAGCTGGTTCAGGATGCAGAAATCGGCCAGGTGTATCTGGGTAAAGTGAGAAAGATAATGGATTTCGGGGCTTTTGTCGAGATTCTTCCCGGTTTGGACGGTCTCGTGCATATTTCCCAGCTTGATGATACCCATGTAAAGAATGTGCGGGATGTTCTAAATGAGGGTGATGAGGTGCTGGTGAAGGTACTGGACATTGACCAGCAGGGAAAGATCAAGCTGAGCCGGAAAGAGGCAATGAAGGGCAATCAAACCCCCGTCAATAAATAGACACCGGCTGAGCGATTCGCATGCAGCGCGGGCCCCGCATCCGGATAATTTTTCGATAACTTTATGCAGGCTCCCTCGCCCCCGGGCAGGGAGCTTTGTACTGTAATGCACATGGTTCACACAACGCTTCTCCCTAACGGCATAAAAGTAGTAACGGAACAGATTGCCCATGTTCACTCGGTTTGCATCGGCATCTGGGTCAAAACCGGGTCACGCTTTGAAACCAGGGAACAGCAGGGGATTTGCCATTTCATAGAACACATGCTTTTCAAAGGTACCCCGCGGCATAAGGCGGTTGAGATAGCCCGGCGCATTGATTCCGTTGGCGGCATTATCAATGCGTTCACGGGGAAGGAATACACCTGCTTTTATGTGAAAATTTTAAAACAGCACCTCTCCCTTGCGGTTGAACTGCTCACCGATATTTTTCTCAATTCTCTTTTTTCCCCCGATGACATAGAGAAGGAACGAAGTGTGATCATGCAGGAGATCCACATGATTAAAGATACGCCGGATGACTACATCCAGGATCTCTTTAATGAATCATATTTCTTTGACCATCCGCTCGGCTACCCTATTCAGGGAGAAGCGGCGACCATACAGGATATGGGCAGAAACAGCCTGGTCAGCTTTTTTACCAGCGAGTATCTGCAGTCCCAGCGGATCATCATTGCCGCCGCCGGGGATCTTACGCATGAACAGCTGCTGCAGGAGCTGAGCGGGTCTTTTGCCGGCCTCGCGCTGGCGCAGGACCAGCCCGCGGTCGACTCTTTTGCGCCGCAGCAGCGCGTTCTTTTCCACTACCGCAAGCTGGAACAGGTGCACGTCTGTATGGGCACTGTCGGGCTGTCCCAGCTTGATCCGCAGCGCTATGCGCTCTATGTCCTCAATGCCCTGTTCGGGGGGAGCATGAGCTCGCGGCTGTTTCAGGAGATACGGGAGCAGCAGGGGCTGGCCTATTCAGTATATTCCTTTGCCTCAGCATATGTTGACACCGGCGTTTTCGGCATTTATATGGGGGTGAAAAAAGAGCTGGCCCAGCAGGCGATTGCCATTGTTCTGCGCGAAATTGAAAAATTAAAGGATGAAAAAATAAGCGCGGAGGAACTGAGCAGTTCCAAGGAGCAGCTCAAGGGGAATTTGCTGCTCTCCATCGAAAGCACGGATAACCGCATGAGCCGGCTGGCAAAGAGTGAAATCTACTATAACAGCTATATACCGATTGAAGATTTGGTAGCAGAAATTGATGCGGTGACCAGCGACGCCGTGCAGGAGCTGGCGCGCATGATGTTCAATCAAAAGTTCGTCAATTATACCTTCCTGGGACCGCTCAGAGAAAAAGACCTGCCCAAAAAGTTCTTATTCATCCCGTAAGGACGCTTTTTAATACTCCCGCGGCACTAAGCAGATTTTTCCTGTTTTATTCTTTCATGCAGCCAAATTTTTATCAGAGCACCACGGTCAACACCGATTCTTTTCCGCAGCTCATCAATATCTTTCACCAGCGATTCTGCAACATCCAGCGTTATCCGAATTTTTTTGCCATGTTTGATCACTGCGGCCTGAGACGTATCTATGAGGTCATGGATATCCTCTCCAGCATCAAAACGATCGTCAAATTCCGCAGTACTTTTAGCGAGCAGCTTTTTTTTCATAGAGTTGTGCCTCCTTTTTTCTGACACGCCTTACTGAAATAATGCGTATTTTATCCCCACGCACAGCATATATCCCGGCCCACAATTTGTTATTAATTTCCCCTATAATGATGTTCCTGTTTTCAACAGGATGCGGCGCCGCGATTTCAATACGGTCTTCATCCAGCCACAGGTTTTTTGAAGTTTCAAAATCAATGCCGTGCTTTTCTTTGTTTAGCCTGCTCTTCTTTGCATCCCACTCAAATTTCATCATTATATTATACATATTTTTTACATAATTTGTACAAAATAATTAGAGTTGCAGATTGAATCTGCGGACACTATCTACTGTGGAGAGTGGAACCCTGAGCCCTCGGTAGTCAATAGCGCAGGTTTGACGCCATCTTTCCCGTTGCTATTTTAAGGTTTATTTAGTAAGCAAGCATGAAGAAAGTAATGAGATAAATTTTCAATGGGGGTAGCATACCATTCCAGATATGAAATGACAGATGCAAATGCGACCCGGGTGCCTGGGAGTAAAGACACTATGAAGACAATGACAGGAAAAGAAATCAGAAAATTTCTTGAAGAGTGGACGTGGGGGACCCTGATTGCAATTGAGGGTGACCGGCCCTATGCGATTGAGCTTTCCTACGCAGTGGATGAAAAGTTTGTCTACTGCGGCTCCATGCCGGGTGGGCGGATGGCGCGCTGTGTTAAAGACAATGCCAACGTGATTTTTAAAGTCTGCGATTCTTCACGAGATGCCTCGCGATTCCGGGCGGTGATTGTTGAAGGGCCAGTGAAAAAACTCACCGAAAAAGATGAGATTGTGAAGGGCCTGCGGGTGCTCTATAAAAAACTGGGCCTCCCCGAATCACGCATTGAGCCGCGTTCTAACCAGCTCATTGCAAGCAAGGTGTCAAGCTTTTACCGCATCGCGATAAAAGAGCTGGGAGGTAGGGCGATAGGACACTAAACATTTCCTCTCCGCCTAAGAAAAATACGCACACTGCTTCCTCAGCAATATTTATTAGTGTCCCCATTTTTGCCCCGCTGCGCAAACACGAACGAACTGGGCGACCATTGGGGAGTAAATAATTTGTTGGACAGTCGGAAGAAAAGCAGGGTAGAGTATTGAGACCGCAAAAAGGCGGGAGACCAAAGAAGCAGAAAAACCAGTATGGTGTCCCCTGATTTCCCTGATTTCCTCTGATTTCCTCTGATTTCCTCCCTGATTTAGCAAGGTCGTATATGAAATCCACAGATCAACCGTACATTGCCCTCAAGCTTCACAATTCAGTCAATGGAAAGTCAATTGATTGTTGTGCATTGATCGACACTGGTGCGTCATCTTGTTGCATCCCGACAAGCATGGTTCGAGCTCTCAGCTTGCCTCAAACGGGGATAGTTCGTATATCCACAGCAGCCGGAGTTCTCGATGTCCCCCAATACGTGGTTCAAGTGGTAATCGAAAAACAGGTTTTCGATTGTGTTGTTGTTGAGGTATCGGATCCAACTCCTATGCTCATCGGATGGGATGTAATCCAAAAGAGTAACCTACTCCACACAATCTCGGCAAAGATTCCCGGTCAAGTCGTCCATTTTCTCACAGCAATTCCCACTCTTAAGAAGCAGATGGTTCTTGTGCTTGGTCAAGATACCACACACATTGACAGGCTTATGTTAATTAAGAACCAACTTAATGTCCGTGGATACACTGGTATCATTGTGAAAGATCAGTCGGACGTAGACATACAGTCTATAGAAGAAAAAGTGAATATGTTAGCTAGTCTCTGTCGATTTGTTATCTGCGATAATTCCTTCCCATCTGGACACATTGATGAACTCAAAATTTGTTCACTCAACAGATTTGTTACTGCCGTCATCCAAGAAAAAGGTAGGGGTGCTACTTGGATGCAGTCGGATTACCCCGTTGACTATTCATTCATCACAGTTATCGAGTATTCGGACATTCGCGGCATCCCCGATGTTGTTGAGCAAGCGATTGAATGGGCTAAGAACAAGCTCGATGAAAGGAAAAGTTTCTTTGACAAAATCTATCGCTGGCGGACACCGGGGACTGGCGCTATATAATAAACGGTAAGCTGCCGCTTGTATTTTGGCTAAACTGAGAGGGTTCAAAGGCTCGATGGAGGAGAATGGGATTATTCGGTCACCTATTTTATTTGAGCGGGACAATAAAAATCTGGAACTCTGGAACTCAGGCATAAAGCCCAGCCTGCACTGAAACCGCTTCTCCCATCCTTTGCTTTACTCTTTCTGTTACGTGGATGAAAACGGCCGTCCTAGCTATGCCTGTTTAAGCCTGCAAAAGTCTTCGCTGCAATAGCGTCTGCATGTCGCGACGTCCGTCGACAATCAGCAATACGTGCACTTTGTTGCCTATGACTTGGTAGATCACGCGGTAGGGTTTGAAAAAGATTTCGCGGTAATCACGAATTCCTAAGGCCAGCAGTTCTTTCGGATACGTGCCACGCTCCGGGGATTCGGACAGGCTGCTGAGAATCTTCTCAATTCTTGCAAGCACATGTTCTGATTTCCCGGGCGCATCATGCAGGGCGATGTAATCATACAGTTCCTCAAGGTCACCTGCAGCGTCAGCAGTCAAAAAAACGGTGCAGGGCATCAACGATCCCTTCGGTGGACACGCAGGCGCTTGATCACCTCGGCCGCGGGTTCGACCTTGCCTTCTTTGATTTGACGGTTGCCGAGCGCCAAGATTTTCAAAAGAGCCATCGTTTCCTGGGTTTGCTCGTAGCTTTCGATGTCCTGCATGACGACCTTGGCCTCACCGTTCTGTGTAATAACGAGCGCTTCCCGCTGCTCGCCCATATTTCGCACGATCTCGGCGGCGTGGGCCTTCAGGTAGCTGATCGGTTTTATCTGACTTGACAATTTCATATGGTCCCTCGCTTGGTTTTGATATGACCAATTTTAGTCCATAAACAGGTCGACTGTCAAGGAAAAGTATGGAGATTGGGGTCTGGGTAATTAGGCCACTAATTTAAAGAAACAATGAGAGTGAAATTCGTGACTCGTCCACCCTCCGCCCGCCTTCCGAAGCACGCTTCCCGTCCTCCGCAGTAGGCTGCTACGGAGGGAGGATGTGCGGAGGGCAGGCAGTTCTCCCCTCTGTAGAACTCCTACCCACCGCAAGGCTTCTGGATGTTGGTCGCAGAATGGGTGCTGCGGAGGACGGGTGACCAGTGGCCTGTGACGTGAAATGGAGAGACTGCGAGTGAAAGGTGCAACGCGAAAAGTGGAAGGTGAAAAGAGATTAACAGAACACAGATGAGAGACAAAAGACAATCCGGTAAATCTGCGATTATCTGCGTCCAAAAGTCTAACTCTTTATTACCGCATATAAAAAGAACTCGCGGTTCCCCTTCTGTCCCCGTATGGGAGATTCCATGATGCCGGCGACATGCAGTTTCAGGGCGTGCGCGGTCTCGACCACAGCCTGCATGACTTCCTGATATGTTTTTAAACTTCGCACGATACCCCCTGCCTCAACATCTTCTTTTCGTGCCTCAAACTGCGGCTTTATTAGGCTCAGCAGCGCTCCCTGCGGTTTAAGAAGGGCGATGACCGGCGGCCAGATTTTTTTCAGCGAGGTAAAGGATACGTCAATGACGGCAAGGTCGGCAGGCGTTGGTATCTCAGCCTGAGTAAGCGCGCAGATGTTTGCTCTCTCAAAAACTACCACGCGCGGGTCTTCGCGAAGCTTCCAGGCAAGCTGGCCATAGCCCACATCAATGGCATATACCGTACAGGCGCCCCGCTGCAGCAGGCAGTCGGTAAAACCGCCGGTGGAAGCACCCACATCCAGGACCACTTTGCTGGTAACGTCAACGCTAAAGGTGTCGAGGGGTTTTTCAAGCTTGGTTCCGCCTCTGCTTACATAGCGGCCGGGACGGCTTTTAAGGCGGATTTGAGCGGTGAGCGCGACCGGAGCTCCGGGCTTGTCAATGGCGTGGTCATTGACCACAACCTCTCCGGCCATGATGAGCGCGCGGGCCTGGGCAAGGGACGGCGCGAGCCCCTGCTCCACCACCAGCTCATCCAAGGGCTGTTTTATTTTGCTGGCCAAGGTGAGAGTCTTCTCCGTAGAGCAATTTTTTTACGGCCGCGCGAATGCCTTCGGCGTCAATGCCATAGTGCGCGCGCAGCACTGGTTGCGGCCCCTGCTCCACAAACTCATCCGGTATGCCCAGACAGGAGACCTTTACCCGTGAGAGGTTATGGCGCTGGAGGGTTTCAAGTACTGCCGAGCCGAACCCTCCGTGCAGAACGTTTTCTTCAACCGTGAAGAGCGGCGCTCCCTTTTCAGCAAGGCTGCAGAGCAGCTCCTCATCAAGGGGTTTGACAAACCGGGCGTTTATCACGCTGCAGGAAATGCCTTCTTCTTCCAGAAGCCCTGCCGCACGCAGCGCCGGATGGACGGTGTTACCGAGTGCCCAGATTGTTGCTGCCGGCCCCTGCCGGAGCAGATCTGCTTTTCCAACGGGGAGCTTTTGGAAGGAGTCATCAAGCGGCACATTGGCCCCGTTGCCGCGCGGATAGCGGATGGCAACCGGCGACTTCAGATGTACCGCGGTATAGAGCATGTGCTGCAGCTCATTTTCATCTTTGGGCGCCATCAGGACCATGTTGGGTATGTGCCGGAGGTAGGAAATATCGAACAGGCC
>JAPLIX010000295.1 GCA_026388865.1 Pseudomonadota bacterium
CATCCTGACCCGGAGCTGGCGGCATTTGAACAGGAGATCTTTGCAGCAATCAATAATCTCGGCATCGGGCCGCAGGGGTTTGGCGGGAGCACGACATCGCTTGCCGTCCATATCGAGCTGTTTCCGTGTCATATTGCCAGTTTGCCGGTGGCGGTGAACATTAACTGTCATGCGCACCGGCATAAAGAGATAATTCTGTAAAGGGCAACAGGCAACAGGCAATAAAGAAATGCGGATTGCGGATTTCGGAATGCAGAATGGAAAATGACGAAACGTTGAAAGTGGAAAGTGAATGCCGATTGATGCGGGTTCTTGTAACTTAAAACTAAACACTCAAAACTCAAAACTTACAACACACTCCCTATGCAGGAAAAGACCGTGAGCGAAATTATTCTGACTCCTCCGTTAACAGACAGCGACGTGGAAAAACTGAAAAGCGGGGACCGGGTGCTGGTTACCGGCAACATCTACACGGGACGTGATGCAGCTCACAAGCGCCTGGTTGATTTGCTTGATGAAGGCAAAGCACTGCCGTTTGACATCCGCGGGCAGATAATATATTTTGTCGGGCCGACGCCGGCGCCTCCGGGAAGAGCGGTTGGCGCTGCCGGCCCTACCACCAGCTACCGCATGGATGCCTATTCACCGCGCCTCATCGCAGAGGGGCTCAAGGGCATGATAGGCAAAGGGTCCCGGTCGGCAGAAGTGATTGCGGCGATGAAAAAATATAAGTGCATCTATTTTGCTGCCATTGGCGGAGCCGGCGCTCTGATCGCACAATGCATTAAAAGTGCGGAAATCGTTGCCTATGAAGACCTGGGGCCGGAGGCGATTCGCCTCATGCGCGTGGAGAAGCTGCCGCTCTTTGTGGTGAATGATATTTTCGGCAATGACCTGTACCAGGCCGGGCTGAAGCAGTACGCCCGCCTTTGATGGCCGGCCTGTTCCTGCGCAAGCACGTATCTAATCCGATTCTCTCTTTATATAATTGCGCGGTTTTACCGTATTGAAATAAAAACTGCTCTGTGGTAGTATCAACCGTTTTTTGCTGACGACCATTAAAGCAGTAGCAGCAGGTAAATAAAAAATAAAGTAGAGAATAAACCACAGAGAGCTCTGAGAAATTCTCTGTGGTCTCAAAAAATATTATGTAATCCATACAGCAGGTCATTGCAAATCCCGTGTCGACGGGATGAAGCAATCCGTAGAGATTGCTGCGTCACTTACCTTCGGTTTACTCTTCGCAATGACGGCTCGGCACAGTCGACTTTTAAAGTAGTTCAGTCAATTTGCGTGTGCCGGGCAAAAATAAATAGAGGACACAGAGGGAAGGCACTGGGCAGCTGACAGCTGTGCAGTTTCTCTGTGAGCTCTGTGGTTTAGTTTTGACGATACTGTCCATAAACGGAGGATATTAGTATGTTTGTCTGGGTATTTCATCGCATCAGCGGCCTGGTCATGATAGCGCTCTTCGGCTACAAAATATACAGCGGGTTTGGCACCGCAGGAGCACTGGGTAAGGATGTGATTCCCTACTGGACGAAGCTGCACAGCAACCTGGCAGTGGACATGGTCGCGATATTTCTCTTTATCTATCACAGCCTCTACGGGGTGCGGACCTGCCTGGTTGACCTGGGCTTAAAAAAGCAGGAAAAGCCGCTCTTCTGGGGGCTTTCGGCAGCAGGCCTGGCGCTCTATCTGTTTGTCTGTTTCCAGTGGCTGTTTAAATAAAAACTCACCGCGGAGCACACAGAGAACGCAGAGATTTTAGGAGATAGAACAGTTTTTTCTCTGCGCACTCAGCGGTCTGCGGTAAATAGAAGGTTACCATCAGTCTAT
Source organism: Pseudomonadota bacterium (assembly GCA_026388865.1). Classification (GTDB taxonomy): domain Bacteria; phylum Desulfobacterota; class WTBG01; order CAIYCZ01; family CAIYCZ01; genus JAPLIX01. The sequence goes on from JAPLIX010000295.1 coordinate 1,840, forward strand.
GCTTAAACACGATGTGCTGGTTATCGGAGCAGGGCTTGCAGGCCTCAGGGCAGCGGTTGGCACTTCCACCCGCTACGACACGGCAGTGCTGTCAAAAGTCCACCCGGTCCGCTCCCATTCCATTGCCGCCCAGGGCGGCATGAATGCCGCGCTTGCCAACGTCGAAGGCAGTAAAGACGACACCCCGGAAAAGCACACGTTTGACACGGTCAAGGGCAGCGACTACCTTGCCGACCAGCCCGCGGCGCGGAAGATGTGCGAGCAGGCGCCGCTTCTGGTCTATGAGCTTGAGCACTGGGGCTGCCCCTGGAGCAGGCTTGACAACGGTAAAATTGCCCAGCGCCCGTTCGGCGGTGCCGGCTATCCGCGCTGCTGCTATTCTTCCGACCGCACCGGTCACGTTATGCTGCATACCCTGTATGAACGGGCGGTAGAGCTTGGCGTGAACGTATATGAAGAATGGCTGGCGCTCTCACTTGCAATTGATAACGGCCGGATTCACGGCGTCATCGCCATGGAGATGGCCACCGGCAGGCTGGAAATGTTTGCGGCAAAGACCGTGGTTATTGCGACCGGCGGCTACGGGAGGCTTTTTGCGCGCTCCAGCAACGCCCTCATTAACACCGGCTCAGGTATCGCCCTTGCCTATGAGGCAGGGCTTCCCATTGAAGACATGGAGTTTGTGCAGTTCCATCCCACCACCCTCTACGGCACCAATATCCTGATGACCGAAGGAGCGCGCGGTGAAGGCGGGTACCTGGTTAATAACCAGGGCGAGCGGTTCATGCAAAAATACGCCCCGTCAGTCATGGAGCTGGCTCCCCGGGACATTGTTTCCCGCAGCATTCAGATTGAGATCAATGAGGGCCGCGGGTTTAACCATGAGTATGTGCATCTTGACTTGCGGCATCTGGGCGCACAGAAAATAATCGAGCGAC
>JAPLIX010000082.1 GCA_026388865.1 Pseudomonadota bacterium
GCCGCAGCAGTATTAAAAGTTCAGAGATGAACGTAGGGCCGTGGTGTGTCTAAAATCAGGGGGAATATTTGAGTAGCGAAAATACCATTGTTTTTATTTTTTCAACTTTTTCCTTGACAGGAGCATTATAGGATGTCCCCTGTTTTCTAAAAATTTGTCTTGTGGCTTCCCTCCGGCCGCCAGGCAGGTGAGATAACGCCTGCATGATTATAGCGCTTGAGCAGGCTTCCCCAGGTAAGCGAAAAATCCCCGAACCTGCTGTTCACTTCATCCATGGCCCGGGTGATGACCTGCGAGCGCCGCTGCTCCGGGAACAGGGGAATCTGCCCCGAATCCCTGCTCAAGTTTGAGAGGCTCACCCCCAGCAGCCGCACCGCCTGCTGCAGGCGGAAGGATGAGAGAATTTCCTGCGCCGCGCGAAAAATATCAAGGCTCTCCTGTATGCAATGGTGCCGGGAGTGCTGCTTAGTGAAGGTGGTAAAGTCCGCGTAGCGCACGGTGAGCGAAACCGTCCTGCCGCAGAACCCTTCACGCCGCACCCTTCTTCCCACCATTTCAGAAAGCTGCAGAAGGTACGCGTCCAGAATGTCCCGCTGATAAATATCGGAGCTGAAGGTCATGCTGTGGCCGATTGATTTTGCCTCCGGCGCGCTCTCAAGAGGGACAACCGGGCTTTCATCTTCGCCCCGGCCCATGCGGTGCAGCACCTCGCCGATAATGCCGAAGTGGTGCCTGAGCAGCATCGAGTCTGCCCGGCCCAGCTCAGCGCAGGTGTGAATGCCAAGCGTGGCGAGCTTTAGTTCCACCTTTTTGCCGATGCCGCAGAGCTTTGAGACGGGGAGGTTGTCAAGAAAGCCCGGCACCGCCTGCGGCGTGATCTCCGCCAGCCCGTCCGGCTTGTGCAGGTCGCTGGCAAGCTTTGCCAGGAGCTTGTTGGGCGCGATGCCCGCCGAGCAGGTGAGGCCGAACTGTTTTCTCACTCTCTGCTTGATGCGCCGGGCAATGGCGGCGGCGCTCCCGAAAAGCCTGAGCGACCCGGTCAGCTCAAGGAACGCCTCATCCACCGAATAGACCTCAACCAGCGGCGTAAAGCAGCGGTACACGGCAACCAGCTCGGCGCAGGTGTCGGTGTACCTGGTATTGTTGCCCTCGACTAAAATAATATGCGGGCAGCGCCGGCGTGCCTCGTACACGGTCATGCCGGTCTTCACGCCCCACTCTCACGGACGCGAAATACGCATCCATGTCAAGGTGCATGATCGTTCTCTCGCTCACGGCGCGCCGTCTTCGATTGCTTCAAGCTTCCAGTGGAGCCGCTCCGGCTGGAACACCAGCTCGTAGAGGTTGATGCCGTCGCTCACGGAAAAGTGATGAAAGAGCGTCTGGCCGATGTTTTCCTTCCAGCAGTAGGTAACTTCCTGCACTTTTATTTTTCTGCCGTGATAGAAAAACCAGCGGGGCACAACACCCGCTTGCCTGAACACCGCGCCGACCTGCACCGGCTCATTTAAATATACGACCATAGAGGGCCTCCTCACTTAAAAAGCCAAAAAAGCTGTCAGCCGCGAGCTGTCAGCATTTTTTCTTTTGCGGATTTTTTTTACGATTCCAAGCGGCGGATGATTGCTACCACCTTGCCGGCCAGCATCACCTCTCCCTGTCCTTCCTTGATAACAATCGGCTTCATGCCGGCATTTGCCGGCTGCAGGCGGATCCGGTCTTTTTCCCGGAAGAAGTATTTGATGGTGGCTTCATCATTAATTATGACTGCCGCAATTTCACCCTGCTCAACCTGGGCCTGCGGCCGGACCAGGGCCAGGTCCCCATCAAGGATTGCCGCATCGATCATGCTGTCGCCCTGCACCCTGAGGGCAAAGAGGCCTTCTCCGCGGGCCAGCGCCGGGTCGATGGTCACGCTTCCCTCTATGTTTTCAACCGCAAGCAGCGGGGAGCCGGCCCGGATAGTACCGACAACGGGAATGGTGAGGCCAGGGGTTCCGGTCCTGCTGCCCACGATGTCAATCGCCCGGGAGCCTCGGGCGGTTTTGCGTATGTAGCCCTTGCGCTCCAGGATATCGAGAATCTTTTTTGCGCCGTGCGGCCCTGCCATCCCCAGGCTTGCGGCGATCTCCCTCACTGTGGGCGGATAGCCGCAGTCATGGACATGCTTTTTCAGGA
>JAPLIX010000257.1 GCA_026388865.1 Pseudomonadota bacterium
ACTTTTTTAACCCACAACTATACCTTAGCACCTCTGCAAAAACGGTTGATTGCTGTGAAAAAAATTCTCTTCATCTCTTGCCTACTGCTTTTAACTATTGCCATGTCCGGCTTTTCAGCTGAAACACTGATCCCTGACAACGGGAACCCGCCGGAAGGCAACTTTGCCGGCTATGCCACCGACCGCATCGTGGTAAAATTTGATTCTCAAATTACAAATAAAACGAACAATGAAATCATGCGACAGGGAAAAACTGGCATTGCAATATTGGATGAAGCAGGAAAACGTCATAAAGTAAAATCACTCAAACCGCTGTTTCCCGGCGCAAAAAAGAAATACTATAAAAACAGGGAAGTTGACCTGAACGGCTGGTGCCGGGTAGAGTTTGAAGAGACAATTGATCCGCTGGCGGTGGTGCAGGAATATAAGCAGATGGCGGGGGTGCTTGACGCCCAGCCGGTAAGCATATACTCTATCTATAAAACCCCCAATGATCCGCTCTATGGTCAACAGTGGCACCTGCCAAAGATTCAGGCACCTGCGGCGTGGGATATCGAAACAGGAAAGCCCACTATTGTCGTTGCGATACTTGATACCGGTGTTCGCTATTTCTCAAAGGACCTTGGCGGCTCCGAGGCCTCGTATGCAAATCCAGCCAATGCGAATGGAAACATGTGGATCAACTGGGCGGAAAAAAACGGCCAGCCGGGCGTTGATGACGACGGCAACGGCTATATTGACGACTGGATAGGGTGGGATTTTGTCAGTCAGGTCACTGGCCCCTGTGACAGCAGCCTGGGCGAAGACTGCGGCACCCCTGATAATGACCCGCGCGACTTTCACGGTCACGGCACCCATTGCGCAGGCAGTGTGGCCGCCATGAATAACAACGGATATGCGGTCGCGGGCATCGCCGGCGGCTGGGGACAGGGAAGTCTTGAGCCTCAGGGAAACGGCGTGAAAATGATGGCGCTGCGTGTCGGCTGGTCAGCGCAAGCAACCCGTGCCGGGTATGTGGCCATGGATTACGCAGCAAGCGCCCTGCAGTACGCGGCTGATAACGGCGCGCGCATTGCTTCATGCAGCTGGGGCTCGGATAACAGCGGAGGGATGCCAGAGGCTATCGACTATTTCCTTGCATCAGGCGGCATGATTTTTAAAGCAGCAGGCAATGAAAACAAGGATGTCAGCACAACGGGAGACTACATGTGCAGCCGGGATGACGTTGTGTGTGTGGCTGCCACTGACGAGAACGACTGTAAGGCTTCTTTCTCAAGCTACGGCAGCCGGGTTGATATTTCAGCGCCCGGTACCAATATCCGCAGCCTGTATCATTATTACCTGTACCCGGAGTCGGATTATGTTGCCATCATGAGCGGCACGTCCATGGCCACGCCGCTTGCTGCAGGCGAGGCCGCCCTGATCTGGTCAAAGTATCCCCTGTGGACAACTGCTCAGGTGCAGGCGCAGCTCGTAAGCAGCGCCGATATTATTGATGGTTTGAGCTGCAATGCATCCTACGCGGGAAAGCTCGGTGCCGGGCGCATCAATGCACTGCGCGCCGTGCCTCCGGATGCGGATAATGACGGCATTCCTGATGGGGAAGATAACTGCCCTGCAAAGCCCAAC
>JAPLIX010000484.1 GCA_026388865.1 Pseudomonadota bacterium
AGCCGCCGAATCCTCCGCTGAAACCGCCCCCGCCAAATCCACCGCCAGACCGTCCACCTCTTCCTGACATGCCCATCAGTATCAACAAGGGGAGAAGGCCGCCCTGCCGTCTTGCTATAATAAAAAAGAAAATAAAGAAGAATAAAATCGGCAGCAGCCCCAGTCCCCCCTGTTTTCTTTGTCGCTTGGCAGGCATCGGCTGGTACCCGTCAGCGAGCGTGACCCCGGCATCTTTTGCTATAATCTGGCCCACTGCCAGCATGCCGTTTAACAGTCCCTTGCCGTAATCATTCTGCCTGAGATACGGCACCACGTACTGGTCAAGGATGCCTCCCACCAGCCCGTCCGGAAGTATCCCCTCCACACCGTACCCGGTCTCAATGCGTATCTTTCTTTCCATGACAGCAAGAAAGATGAGCACACCCTTGTCCTCCCCCTTTTTTCCGATGCCCCAGCTTGCGTAGATTTCATTGGCATAGGTGTCCGGGTCATTATCGCCGACCGTCTTTACCGTGGCAACAACCACGGCCGTGCCGGTCTTTTGCAGGAGCTCCTCTGCCAGGTTTTCCATTACCGCTTTGCTTTCTGCAGGAATGACTGAAGCAAAATCATTTACTGCACCAACGGGGCGGGGGAACGTGTCTTTTGCCGATGCAAGAGATATAAAAAAAAGACTGCTGCAGAACAAGCAGAATAAAAATACATATTCTAAAGAATGCCCGGTGTTTTTCATAGATTAACTTGAAACCATAAACTTCAAACGTTAAACGCACGTCTGCGCTCTCTGCGGTGAATTTTTTTAGCTTACAGTCTGATTATCACAACAGCTGTGAAATAGAAAGATAAATGGCCCCATTAATATAGGGGCTATTTTTAGTGCATTTTTTATTTGAACTGCATGTTTATTTATGATAAGAAAAAAACTTCGTGCTGTTTGATATAAATCTCAAAGGTTAAAAGAGGTAACGAACCATGGTGAATGTTGTTATTGACGGCAAGAAGATCAAGGCACAAGAAAAGCAGACCATTCTCGAGGCAGCGCGGGAGCATAAGATTGAAATCCCAACCCTGTGCTCAAGTGACGCCGTAAAGCCCTATGGCGCCTGCAGGCTGTGCGTGGTAGAGGTAACAGCGGGGAATGCCACGACTATTGAAACCTCCTGTACCTATCCGGTTGCAGAGGGGCTCAAAGTCAGTACCGGCACGCCAAAGGTGATAGAAGCGCGCAAGCTGGTGCTTCAGCTTTTGCTGGCCCGGTGCCCGAATGTCAAGATAGTAAAAGAGCTGGCGAAGGAATACGGCATTGAAAAAGTTGATGCCTGCCTGCGCCTTGAAAATGAATACTGCATCCTGTGCGGGCTGTGCGTGCGCGCCTGCGATGAAGTGGTCCAGGCCAAGGCCATAAGCTTTTCCGGCAGCGGCAAAGATAAAAAAGTTGACAGCCCGTTCCATGGCACGGCCGAGGACTGTATCGGCTGCGGCTCATGCGCCTTTGTCTGCCCCACGGGCATAATAAAGACCCGCGATGTTGACAGCGCCGCAGAAGTTACCCCGGAAGGAACGACCCCCATCGGCTGGGAGCGGATCATAGAAAACTGGAACCGGGAATTGAAGTTTAAACTATGCAAGAAATCCGGCAACCCCTACGCGCCCGAGTTCATGCTCAACCAGTTCAAGGACAAAATGAACCTGCCGCCGCAGTTTTTTGATGTTTCACCAAGCTACCGCGAGTATCCGGAAGTTGATGAAGAGCTGTGCATCGGCTGCGGCGCCTGCGTGGATGAATGCCCGGTCGGGGCAATACAGCTTGAGGTGCGGGAGAAAAAAGAAGTAAGGTCACACATCCTTCCCACCCACTGCTGCGGGTGCCAGACCTGTACCATTTACTGCGTGCGTGCGGCCATCAAGGTTGCGTAATACATAGTCATAAAACTTGAAGAAATATAAAGGCTCGTTTTAAACAACGGGCCTTTATTATTGGTTGAGAAAAGAGCGCGCTTCCTTAACGCCTTATATACACCTATCACAAGGAAGCGCATACCGGAACGTTGTGAACATCATTACGCAGCTTTAAAATAAATCTAATCCCCCTTTATTTCTCTAATATTTTCCTTGCATTTAATTTAGCTGTATCGTATAATTCCGCCTAAATTAAATAAATTCTAATCATGCAGCTGAAAGCATAGCAATTAATAGACAGTCTCAACAAACACCTGACGATACAGGTTCAAGTATGCAGAGGGGTAAGATTATGGCCTACACCTTGCGGCAGACAGATTCATCAGCTTATATAATCAAAT
>JAPLIX010000302.1 GCA_026388865.1 Pseudomonadota bacterium
AAACCACCGCATCCAGAAGTTCAACTCCTCCGGAGCCTTTATCACCCAGTGGGGCAGCGTTGGCGACGGCATTGGCCAGTTTATAGAACCCTACGGTGTTGCAGTGGATGGTTCCGGTTATGTATATGTGGCTGATACATACAACAACCGCATCCAGAAATTCAACTCCTCCGGAGTCTTTCAAACCCAGTGGGGAAGTATCGGCGTGTTAACCGGCCAGTTCTATCTGCCCTACGGCATTGCCGCTGATGCTTCCGGCACTGTGTACGTTGCGGACACTGGAAACCACCGCATACAGAAATTCGACACTAACGGCACGTACATCTACAATTGGGGCACAGCGGGTGTCGCGGATGGAGAATTCATATCGCCCTGCGGGGTTGCCGTATATGGCACTACCGTGTATGTGGCTGACACCTACAACAACCGCATGCAGAAATTTACCGATGCCGGTGTATTTCAGTCCCAGTGGGGAACGTACGGCACCGGCAGTGGTTATTTTGATACGCCCTGTGGTGTTGCCGCTGATGGTTCCAGCTTTGTGTACGTTGCAGATACCTACAACAACCGCATCCAGAAATTCAGCGCGGCAAGCAGCACTTTCATAACCGAGTGGGGTTCCCCGGTTTCCGGTAACGGCATGATGAATATGCCGTATGATGTTGCCGCGGATGCTTCAGGCTATGTATATGTTGCGGACACGTACAATGACCGCATCCAGAAATTCAGCTCGACCGGGGCCTATATAGCCCAGTGGGGTGGTTTCGGCGACGGTGCCGGCCAGTTAAGTCAACCTTATGGACTTTCAGCCGGTCCTGATGGCTTTGTATACGTTGCCGATTCACTGAACCACCGCATCCAGAAATTCAGCTCAGCAGGAACTCCTTTAGCGCAGTGGGGCGCCTACGGCACCGGCAACGTGGAGTTTGACGATCCAAAAAGTGTTGCCGTTGATGCTTCAGGCAATGTGTATGTTGCTGACACCGGCAATGACCGCGTGCAGAAGCTGAGCCCGGCTGGCGCTTACATAAAGGAATGGGGCGGAAGCGGCTCAGCCAACGGACTGTTTAACGGACCGAGCGGCATAGCTGTTGATACAGTCAGGAACTTTGTGTACGTGGTTGATACCTACAATCACCGCATTCAAAAATTTGGCTTGGATGGAAACTTCATTGATAAATGGGGAACGCCAGGCTATGGCAACAGGCAATTCATCTACCCCGACGGCGTTAATGTAGACGCTGCCGGCAATGTATATGTTGCTGATTCAGATAATAACCGCATCCAGAAGTTTACTTCAAGCGGCAACTACATAACCCAGTGGGGCAGCCTCGGCTCTGGCCCCGGCCAGTTCATGTTTCCATGCGGCGTCTCCGCTGATGTGTCCGGCAATGTGTATGTGGCAGACACCATGAACAACCGCATCCAGAAGTTTACGCCTGTGGGGACTGTCTCTACTACCACCAGCACTCCATGTGCCCAGGATTGCGGGGCAGGTAAGGTCTGTGATGAGGGGATCTGCAAGGAGGTAAAGACGCTGACTGCTCACATCCCGGGCAATGCCGGATACATAAATGCCCTGCGCAGGGGCGGCGACCCTCTCACCCTTAATGACGGATCAAGCGCGACCTATCCGGTATTAAGCGCAATTACCCTGACAGCATTTCCCCTTACCAGCACAGCCGGCACACGCATCTTCTCCGGATGGCAGGGGGATGTAGAAGGTTTACAGAACCACGCAACCCTTGTAATGAACAGCAATAAAGATGTCACAGCCACCTTTTTGCAGGCACAGGGAATCGGCGGGACCATCACGGGGCTGTCGATTATCAACCCCCTGACTCTGCCGATTACTGAAACTCTGAATATTCCTCCCGTGATGCCCTATGGCCTTGTCAATATAGCAATGAGCGTCACGCAGACGTCTGCGGCATTCATTATAAAGTTGCCCATACCAGCGCCGCTTTACTCAAAGTGGTATAAATGCGGGAAGCAAACCGGCGGCTGTATTGATTTCAGCAGGGATATCATATCCGGGGGCAGCGGTGATGGGGCAGTATTCAATACAGACCGGACAATTGTTACGGTATACCTGACAGACAACGAAAAGTACGATGACAACCCTGTAGCTGGGATAATCTCTGACCCGTCCGGCCTTGGCGGTGAATGTTTTAGCAACAGCGACTGTGATGACGGGGCTTACTGCAATGGTCAGGAGACCTGCAATCAGGGTAAATGCGCGGCGGGTACGCCGCCGTGCTCTTCCGGGACCACCTGCAGTGAAGATACTGATCAGTGCACCCCCACCCCGACCACGACCGTTCCCTCTGGAGGAGGAGGTGGTGGTGGCGGCGGCGGCGGAGCAACTACGACCACCACGGCTGCTCCCAAAACTTCATCAACTACGGTTGTCATTACCACGACGACGACAGTGCCGGCTACCACTACATCGGTCGTCGTAAGCACCACCACCACGCTGCCGGGAACAGTGACAGCCAACTTCGCCGCCTCGCCGCAGACCGGCACGGCGCCGCTCACGGTTAACTTCATCAACACATCAAGCGGTGAGATCGTCAGCTATTTCTGGGGTTTCGGCGACGGGCAGACCTCAACCGAGGCAAACCCGGAGCACACGTATAAAGCTGCCGGGAAATACACGGTGAACCTCACCGTGACAGGGAAAACAGGCACCAACACCAAAACCATACAGGACTACATCACGGTGGAGAAGCCGCCGCTTGCGGCAGATTTTACCGCCATCCCGGTAAGCGGCCCGCCGCCGCTTACGGTGACGTTCACTGATCTTTCAACCGGTGAGATAACCAGCAGGAGCTGGGATTTTGGGGACGCGGCCTCCGGCACGAATAATACCAGCACCCAGCAGAACCCGACCCATTCCTATACGCAGGCAGGCACCTACACGGTTACCCTGAATGTCACCGGGCCGGAAGGGACCAAAGCGATAATAAAGAAAGATATGATAACGCTCAGCCAGACCGCACCGCAGGCTGATTTTACTGCCAGCCCCACGAGCGGCACCGGCAGTCTTAACGTACAGTTTACCAGCACCTCAAAGGGAACGATAGAATCGTATCGCTGGAGTTTCGGGGATGGAGGCTCAAGCACGGAGCAGAACCCGCAGCACACCTACGCGGGGGCAGGCACCTACACGGTCTGTCTGACGGTGAGTGGGCCTGACGGCCAGGACAGCAACAAGTGCCGGGAGGGCTACATAATAGTTAACGAGCGGCTGCTGCTTGATGCGGCAGTATCGGGCACGGTGAGCGGTGATGCAAAAGCAGGGGTGCAGGTATTTCTGAACGGCATGCAGCAGCAGGCGATAACTGACGCTCAGGGTAAATACCGGTTCAGCGGGGTAAAGCCGGGCCAGTACCTGATAACGCCGCTTGCTGCCGGGATGGTGTTTGAGCCGGCAAGTAAGACCGTGACTGTTATCAGCTTCGATGTGAGCGGTATGGATTTCAAAGCCACGGCGCTGAAGCCCGCGATCATTGAAGCGCGCGCCAGCAGTGAGAAGGTAATCGCGGACGGTGCAACGCCTGTGACGTTTGTGGCCCGGGTCTATCATCCGCTGGGTGCAAGCGCGATCAGCTCGGTTAAGATTAACCTTGAGTCGATTGGCGGCAGTAAACAGCAGCAGATGTATGATGACGGGACCAATGGGGATGAGGCAGCTGGTGACGGGATATACAGTTTCCGGACAACAGTCCCGGCAGGCACATCGCCGCAGCAGGCAGGATTAATCGTGACAGCGACGGACACTAAGGGGCTGAAGGACAATAAAGTGATAGCGATAACCATTGTGAACGAGGTAACCAACACCTCTGAAGCTCATTCGGCATTCATGTATAAATTGCGGAACCTGGTCAACAGGCAGACCCTGATACTGCGCTACCAGCAGGGGAGCGGCGGGGCTCAGGGGTCAATGCAGTCTCGCGCGGCAGCGCAGGCTGTAGAATGCAGCCCGTATCTGGAGATACTGCGGCCTGACGGGACGAGCTTTCTGAAGCAGAAGCTGCCCATCACGCAGGTGTTGTCGGAGATAGAGATCAAGGAAGTGGTGGTAGGAGAGTGGACGTACCGGATCACCAATGAGTGCGAGGATGACAAAAAATACAATCTGTCGACGAGCTCATCCGGCACGGCGCTGCTGTCGGGGATGGTGGTGGATGCCGCGACCGGGGAAGGGGTTAATGGCGTAGTTAATGGCGTAGCAGTGACCACGGACGGCGGGGGCGGGTGCTCCGCTGATGAGAGCGGATTCTATACCATGATTCATCCGGCCGGGGCGTTTACGGTCACGGCAAGCGAGGAGGCGCAGGACAGCACCCGGAGCGCAGTAAAGTCAGTGACGCTTGACGCGGGTGAAATGGTGGAAGTGAACCTGGCGCTTGGCGGAGGCGGAGGAGGTGGCGGCTGCGGGGCCACGCAGGCTTTGGGAAATGACAAGCAGAAGCTTAACCTGCTGCGCGCCTTCAGGGATTCGGTGCTGATGAAGACCGAGGCGGGAGCGCAGTATGTGAGCTTGTATTACAAGCACTCGCCGGAAGTGGTAGCGCTGCTGAAGAATGACGCGGCCCTGCAGGCTGAAGTGAAGAACTGTATACTAAATGTGCTGCCTGTGCTGTCTTCAATGGCAGGAGAAACTCAAGCGACCTTCACTGAGGCACAGCTGCGGGAGATGACTGCGTGCCTGGAGAAGATAAAGGCACAGGGCAGCGCTGCGCTGCAAAAGGACCTTGCACTGCTGCTCAAGGGTCTTAATGACCGGAGCGTTTTTCAGAAGCTGAAGAGGCAATAGGAAATGGTTCGACGATGCTCACCATAAAAGGCAATAGAATAATAATCTGGAACTCAAGAAATCAGGAAATATAGTATCGTATAAAAATTCCCCTCTGTGTGCTCTGTGGTTAAGACTGCTGCGCCAGAAACTCCCGGATGCTCTCCCAGTATCCCGGATACTCCTGCAGGGTGTTGTGGTCTCCGCCAACTGTTTTTATGGTGTGCGGGCCGCCCCAGCGCTCAATAAGCCGCAGGGAGCTTTCCCGGGGAATAATGGTGTCATCTGCCGCCAGCAGCGCAAGCAGGGGAATCCTGAGTGCTGAAGCGCGGGAGAGAGAATTAAAGCAATGCTTTAAAAGCAGGGCGACCGGGAGAAAGGGATAATGTTTTCTCCCGACGCTCACCAGGCTGTCAAACGGACATATTAGAATTGCCGCCGTTACCGGCCGGTGCTGCGCAAGATATGTCGCAACTCCGGTCCCTATGCTCCGTCCCATTACCACAATGCGCTGCGCATCAACATCGCCGCGCTTAACAAGGCGGTCATAAACTGCAAGCGCATCGCTATAGAGCGCCTGCTCTCCCGGCCGCCCTTCACTCAGCCCATAGCCGCGGTAGTTCATCAGGCATACTGCCCACCCCTTGAGCCACTGCGCTTCACCGATGAGCCAGGACACTTCTTCCGCATTGCCCCCGAAATAGATTACCAGCGGCGGCTTCACCGCGCCTTCAGGCTTTACCAGCCAGCCGTGCAGCTTCTTATTATCAGCGGTGCATATGGTCAACTCTTCTGCCCGGGGAAATCTTTTTTTAATGGCCTGCTGCGATTGCCGGTCCATGGTCACCGGGAAAAATATGAACGCCTCCTGAAAAAGATAGATGAGACCGGTAAAACCGCAGAACCCGATGATGACCGCAGCAATTGTTTTCATGGCCGGCAACTCGTCTGTTTCATATATTTACTGTTCAATCTGGAACTCAGGAAAAGCTTTCAGCAAATCCGTGGCCCGGTTACCGTCGCCCGTTCACCCTCCGTAGTGCTACGAAGGACGGGTGCCCCGTTGTTTGAGGCTCGAGTCACAGGTCACCCGTCACATATTTCATTCCGCATTCCGAAATCCGCATTCCACATTTCTCTGTTGCCCATTCACCGACTCACCAATTCACCAATTC
>JAPLIX010000542.1 GCA_026388865.1 Pseudomonadota bacterium
ACCACTTTTGATGATTGATTGTTTTATGAGTTGCATACTTTGAAAGGCATAAATACCCTTTAAATTCATCAGTCATAATTACCGTATTCTTTGTGTCTATTTTTCCTCTTACTAATGATGATACGGTTTTTGAATCAATATTTTTAACTGTTCCTGCTTTTATTCTGCCTTTGCGTTCAACCATTCCAACAACGGGTGTTTTTGATGTTCCACGGCCTCTTTTTGAGCCCTTTTTTCCTTTACCGCCGACATATGTATCATCTATTTCAATGATTCCTTGCAGTAAATTAAAATCCTCTCGCATTGCCCTTCTTATACGCATAGCCATATACCAAGCTGTGTCTTTATTAATTTCTAAATCTCTGGCAAGCTGACGAGCACTAATACCTTTTTTAGCATTAAGGATTAAAGAGATTGCTAAAAACCACTTTTGAAGGTCAAGATGGGTTCTGTGGAAAATTGTTCTTACTGTTATGCTGTAGGAAGTATTGCAGTTATTGCAATGGTGGCGGTGTTCTTTTTTTAGTGGTGTGGAATTGGTTGATTTACAATATGGACATATTGGCTTATCTCCCCATCTGATATTTTCAAGATGGGCAAGACAATCATTGTATGTAGGAAATATTTTGTATATACTGACTATATTCATACTGTCCTCCATAAAAGATTTCTACCTTTATGTTAGACAGTTTACATCAGCCCAAAAAGTTTGTCAAGGATTATTTTACTACCTTTAACTGGGACATCACCACTTTAAAAAAGCCGCTTCCATCGGTATCTTTGATATCTATGAAAAATGATCGTGATGAATAAACGTACTATGGTACAGTTTCGCAGGTGCACTGGAGGGAACCGCAAAGGGAAAGGAGCAGCGCATGGGCGAAAAGAAGCATATCTGTAAAAACAAGTCAGAGCATACCGGGCATCTGTGCATGCTGGCGAGCAGCAACAGGTTTGATGAAATCAAGTGCCTGACGCAGCACCCGAAGTTCCTGTGCTTTAACTGCGGCCGGGTTGCTGACTCGGACAAGAGCCTGTGCAACCCCATGCCGCTGGATTAATGGCAGGTTAAACCACCCTGACCGTTATCGTGTCAGCTGTTGGTAATGAATGGAGGAGCTGGGGAACTGAAAAATATCCGTTTTACAACTCCTGACCTCCTGCAACTCGTGAACCCCGTGGTTTAGTTTTAATTAATCACGGGTAAACCTCCGGCTCTGCCGGAGGTATCGTTCCATTTCATAAAAGGAGGTAGACCATGAAACTGCAAGTTGGCCAGCGTGCTCCTGATTTCACCCTGCCCAGCCAGCTTGATACGGAGATGAGTCTTGCGAGCCTCCTGGGCAGAAGGCATATCATCCTTGCATTCTTTCCCATGGCGTGGACACCGATATGAGCCGATCAGATTCCGTCCTACGAGGCAGAGCTTGCTCGTTTTGACGGATGTAAGGCCCAGGTCCTGGGCATCAGCATTGATCATGTCCCGTGCCTGAAGGCGTGGGCAAAAAGTCTGGGAGGGATATCGTTTCCCCTCCTGAGCGATTTTAATCCATTCGGGGCAGTGGTTGAAACATACGGCGTGAAGCGTGACGAGGGCTTTTCAGAGAGGGCGATATTTAATAATTGACCGGGATGGCATCATCCGCTACCGTGATATCCACGATATCACAGGTAAACCGGAGAATGAAATCCTGTTTGCCGAAATAGCAAAAGTCTGCACATAGAATTATTAGATGCTGCTGGAAATCGAGTAGGAGGCAGGTGATTAGTTCACCTGCCGTCCTCTCACACCACCGTACGTACCGTTCGGTATACGGCGGTTCGTAAAGAACTCAGACCTGCTGTAAACCACAGCAAGCCCC
>JAPLIX010000019.1 GCA_026388865.1 Pseudomonadota bacterium
GGGACAGAGCACGCTCTGAGGTCTATACTTGCATCAGAGGGAGGAACCATGAAAGAGGGAAAAAAGCCAGCAAAAAAATCGAAACACCCGGTGCGCATTACCGATCCCACCTTTCGCGATGGACACCAGTCTTTGCTCGCCACCAGGACCCGGCTTGATGACCTGCTGCCCATAGCGGAAAAGATGGACAGCGTCGGCTTCCACTCTCTTGAGGTGTGGGGCGGGGCAACTTTTGACGTCTGCACGCGTTTTTTGAACGAGGACCCGTGGGAGCGGTTGCGCACCTTGAAGCGCTATTGCAAAAAAACTCCGCTGCAGATGCTGCTGCGTGGCCAGAACCTGGTCGGCTACCGCAACTATGCTGATGACGTAGTTGAGGCCTTTGTCATGACCAGCGCTGAATGCGGCATGGACATTTTTCGGGTATTTGATGCGCTCAATGACGAGCGCAACTTTGAAGCCTCATTTAAAGCCATCAAGAAAGCGCGCAAGCACATTCAGGCGACGCTGTGCTACTCCCTTACCGAGCGGCGCATGGGCGGGCAGGTCTTTAACATTGACTATTATGTGAAAAAAGCAAAGCGCTTTGAGAGCATGGGGGCTGATTCCCTGTGCATCAAGGACATGGCCGGAATCCTTGCCCCGTTTGATGCGTATGAGCTGGTCAGCGCGCTGAAGAAAGCGGTGAAGATCCCCATCCAGCTCCATTGCCACTACACCAGCGGCATGGCTTCCATGACCTACATGAAAGCGATTGAAGCAGGGGTTGATGTCGTTGATACAGCCCTGGCGCCCTTTGCCCTGCGCAGCTCCCAGCCGGCCATTGAGCCGATTGTCGTTACTCTGGAGGCGACAAACCGCAGTACCGGCCTTGACCTTAACCTGCTGTTTGAGCTTGGGGAATACATGGAATCAATTTGCCCCAAGTACCGTGACTTTCTCGACTGCTCGCGGATGGGTGTGATTGACACCGGCGTTCTCATGCATCAGATTCCCGGCGGCATGATCTCTAACCTCGTAGGCCAGCTTAAAGAAGCCGGAGCCCTTGACCGGATACACGAGGTTTATGAAGAGCTGCCCAGAATGCGCAAGGAGCTTGGCTACCCGCCGCTGGTAACGCCGACCAGCCAGATTGTGGGAATCCAGGCGGTGCAGAATGTGCTGTTCGGCCGCTATAAAATGATAACCGGCCAGATAAAAGATTACGCCTATGGTCTGTACGGAAAACCTCCAGTGCCCATGGATAAAAAAGTGCAGGAGATGATTTTAAAAGGCTATGAGCGCGGCGAGAAACCCATCACCTGTCGCGCCGCAGATATTCTTGAGCCGGAGTTGGACAAGGCAAAACAGGAGACCAAGGGGATTGCAAAAAATCTTCAAGATGTTCTGACCTATGCCATGTACCCGACCACCGGCCTGCGCTTCTTGAAGTGGAAATACGGCCTGGAGCCGGTGCCGGACAATGTCAAGCCCAAGACACTGGAGCAGGTGAAAAAAGAAGATGAGCTTGTTGCCAAAGCCAGGGCCGGGAAACTTGTCGAGAAGATAGAAAAGGCTGCGCCGGAGAAAGGCCCCGGAGCGAGAGCATTTAATGTATTTGTGGATGGCGAGTACTATCAGGTAGAGGTTGAGGAGCAGGGCGGCATGAAGATATCTGCGCCAGTGAAGGCTGCCTCTCCGCAGCCCGCTGCAGTAAAGCCCGCGGCACCTCCTGCTGCCGGGAAAAAAGAGACCCCGGCTGTTACGGCCGGCGCCGGTGAAACCGCCATTACCGCGCCCATGCCCGGCATGATTATCGAATACAAGGTGAAGGAAGGGGACAGCGTAAAAGCAGGGGATGTGGTGCTCATATTAGAGGCCATGAAAATGCAGAACAGCATTACTGCTCCGGTCAGCGGTGTGGTGAAGAAGATAAGCGCCGCCCCCGGCACCTCTGTGCCGAAGGACAGCGTGCTGTGTATCATTGCGGCGAAATGACGGGAAGCTAACAGCTCTCAGCCGTCAGCTTTCAGCTAATCAGAGCCCTGTGTCGGTTATATCCGGTGCGGGGCTTTTTAGCGTCTCCTTCGGGGATGGTGTTTTAGGCGAAGAATATATGGGCGAAATGGCTGAAAGCCATAAGCCACGCTACATCACAACAGATTGAACAAGAGTAACGCCATGGTAGGAGCGGCCTGTGGCCGCGAGCAGAATCGCACCTGAAGGTGCTCCTACTGGATCGGTTCTGATCTAACATTAAGACGTTAAAAAAGTAATTTGACAGAGGAGAAAATCATTGTTAACCTTGAAGACAATAATTCCCAACAGCAAAGCAACAAAAAAGTATTCGGGAGAAAGGAATGATTAAGAATAAATATTTGGATAATGACGAAAAGGAATTGGCAAAATCACTTGAAAATGAAGAGTGAATTTCCGACCTGACGCAAAAAGATAAGACTAAATACAGGGAATATGCCTGCCATAGTCTCAACAAGCAAAAGAGGATTAATATCAGAATGTCCGAACGGGATCTAAAAAAGATCCGGGCGAAAGCCATTGAAGAGGGTATTCCGTATCAGTCTCTTATTTCAATGTTGATTCACAAATACAACGAGGGGAAGGTATCTATTACCCGATAGCGCGGCAGCACCTCTCGGAGGCATAAAGGAAAGCAGCCTTGGCAGAGAAGGCATTGCGGAGTATCCGAGAACAAAACTTGTGGGTTTTTCGGATAAAGGCCGAGCAAAAGTCAATAGCAGACTTGATCCCTTTTGGGGGGAGTTCACCGGAAACTTTAGAATAACTTATTAGTTTTCACAGAGCACAAATGTCTCGAGCCGTAACCGCCGACCACGTCCTGTTTGATGAGTGCATTGATGCGTTCCGGCGATATGACGCTAGGCAGGCTCCGTTTATTGAGGGAAAGGCCTGCTCCTATCTTCTTACTAGCTTCGAGCTTCCAGAACCATGGCAATTACCTCACTGCACAATCCATCCCTCAGTGCGGGTTCAATTGCAGGGAGCCTTTTCAGCGTTCATCTGTCGCGTTGACAACCCCGACTGGGTTGGGCGTCACAACTCACATCTCTACGGAATTGCGCTTGCTTCCATTGCCTCCTTCGCAACAGGGAAGCTCTGCAAGTCAACGAGAGACGACTACCTCTGTAGCCGTCAAGAGCTCCGGGACGACGATCTTCTCCAACTCGCGCTGCTGCACCCCGTTCTTATCGCCGGTCCAGGCTGCGTTCAACCGACGCTCTCAACCGCGAGAAGAAACGAGTACGAGACAGCGATTTCTTCGCTGATAACCAGATTGCACTCAGTGCCTTACAAGACGTATGTAGTTCTGATGCAAGCAATTCGGCTTGTGCATCTCTCCTTACTGAACAAGAGAGATGACTTTGGCCTTGCATATCTGTTGATCGTCTCAGCCATCGAGTCCGTTGCTCAGCAGGCAGTGAAAAGAGATTACGTAAGAAAGACACACTCCTCTGAACAAGCGTGGAAATTGAAAGCGAGCGAGGATCACGCATTCGAAGAGTTACTCGCGGCGTACCGCGAGCTAAGAGGTCAGAACCAATATCTCCAAGAGAGATACATTGAGTTCATCAATAGGTTCGTTCCGGTTGAAAGCTGGGAGGAAATAGTTTCTCACCCACTTCAAGACATGGCTGACTACGTCA
>JAPLIX010000132.1 GCA_026388865.1 Pseudomonadota bacterium
AAAAAAGTCGATTCTTAAGCTTTTGTTGTTCGATCTTAATAAATAGGATGTCCCCATTTTCCATTAGAAAGGGGGTTTGATAATTTATTTTAGAGAAATTCTATCTGGTTTTTTATAGAGTCTTTTGAAAGGCGTTGTAAAACATTTAACAGTCTGCGAAGGGTTTCTCCAATCGGAAGGTGTTTTGAAACAATGATACCAAAATGCTCCTTGCCGCCCTGAAGGTATTCGTTATGCAGCAGAACGAAATCTTTTACATTATAGCTAAACAGGCATCTTCCTTGTCTTGTTGAAAACTGAAGTTGCTCGTCATCTGAATTGCCTTTTCGGCTTAATTCCTGAGCGTGATAAACATCGTACCCTCTTTGGCGAAGAGCATGTGCAACAGCAACCTGCACATCTTCATCCAGCAACAATTTTATCTTCATACCCGCGCTTTCCGTTTTGCTGCGATGCGACCGACTTGTTTTTTCCAAAAAGCAATATCTGATGATTCTTTCATTTCTCTATCAATTGCTTTCTGATGGTCAAAATAATATGCAAGTGCGGAATGAACTTGTGCAGACGTAAGATGAGATAGATTTATTAAAATCTCATCAACACTCATTCCCATCTGATAATATCCTGCAATGCATCTGACCGTAATTCTTGTCCCTTCAATTACCGGTTCACCATCAGCAATATCATGACGGAATATAATGTGAGGATACGTTATTTTTGCAAGAGCTTTACCCATAGAGATATCTCCATAAATAATTTGACAGAGACTATTCTTGATAACAGAACACGGGGCTCCATCCTGGATAAATAAAAATAATCTCTTTAACAAGGCGGACTCCCATGGTACCTGGCAAGAAACGTACTTAATTTCAATGGCATTGTCAAAGGAAAAGTAATTTCTGTCGGTATTGATGTTCATAACGTTTCTTCGCAGAAAGGCTCAACGCCGAAGACAGTGGTCTCTGTGGTTTCATCTTGCTTCCTTTTTATCATAAATCTTTTGATACAACCTTTTCTCGCGGCCTCTTCCTGCCCCGGCTGCAGTGCACATGATGCGCATCTTTTTCCCTTTTATTTTCCCCTGAAATACGGTATCATATTTTTTTACATTGTGATTGCTCGTGATGCTTCCTCTCACACCTGAAGAGCGCTGCGGTAAATCCGCCGTTCGGCCCAGAGCCTTTCGGCAAAGAGCTCAAGGCCGAGTTGCTCACGGTCGAGGGGCGATTATGCAAACTACTCCAAAGGTAAGCGATGAAAAACAAAACCGGCTTCGACAACAAACGCTATTTACAGGAGCAGACAGCCGCAATTCTGGAGCGGGTGAAAATGTTTGGCAACACGCTGTATCTTGAATTCGGCGGGAAACTGCTTTTTGATTATCATGCGTCCCGGGTGCTGCCGGGCTTTAATCCCAACGTGAAGATGGAGCTTCTGCAGAAGCTTAAAGACCGGGCCGATATAGTGCTCTGCATCTACGCCGGAGACATTGAGAGAAAAAAAGTTCGCGCTGATTTCGGCATCACCTATGACGCAGATGCTCTCAAGCTGATTGATGATTTAAAGGACTGGGGCCTTGAAATAGCCGCAGTGGTGATCACCCGCTTTGACAACCAGCCAGCGGCAAAAATATTTAAAAATAAACTCGAGCGCCGCGGTATCAGGGTCTGCGTGCACCGCTTCACCAAAGGCTACCCCACGGACGTGAACACCATTGTCAGCGATGAGGGGTACGGCAGCAATGAGTATATAGAAACAAAGAAGCAGCTGGTGGTGGTTACCGGTCCCGGCCCCGGCAGCGGCAAGCTTGCCACCTGTCTTTCACAATTATATCATGAGCACAAGCGGGGCGTTGAGGCCGGCTATGCAAAGCTTGAAACGTTCCCGGTGTGGAACCTCCCGCTCAAGCATCCGGTCAATGTCGCCTATGAAGCCGCCACTGCCGATATCATGGACTTTAACCAGATCGATCCGTTTCACCTGGAAGCCCACAACAAAACCGCCATCAACTACAACCGCGACATTGAAATCTTCCCGGTGCTTAAAAGGATACTGGAAAAAATATCGGGAGCAGGGTCAGTATATAAGTCCCCCACGGACATGGGTGTTAATAGGGTGGGCTTCGCCATTACTGATGATGCCATTGTTCAGGAGGCGGCAAAGCAGGAGTTCATCCGGCGGTATTTCAGGTATAACTGCGAATACGCGATGGGCTTTGTGGAGAAAGAGACGGTGCAGCGGGTTGAGCTGCTCATGAACGAGCTGGATATCAGGATCGACGATAGAAAAGTTGTTGCCATGGCCCGCAGCGCAGCCGCTGAAGCCCAGCAGCAGCAGAAAGGCAACGAGGGCATCTTCTGCGGCGCTGCCATTGAACTGCCGGATGGCGCCATTGTTACCGGCAATAACTCCTCGCTGCTGCACGCGGCATCCAGCAGCGTTATCAATGCCATAAAAAAGCTTGCAGACATCCCGGCAAAAATTCACCTGCTGCCCCAGAACATCACCGAAACAATCGCACAGTTTAAAACAAACATTCTGGCCGCTAAAACCGCAAGCCTTGACCTGGAAGAAACACTCATAGCGCTCAGCATCAGCGCCATGTCAAACCCCGCAGCACAACTGGCAATTGAGCAGCTGAAAGAGCTCAGGGACTGCGAGATGCATATAACTCACATCCCGACCCCTGGTGATGAGGGAGGCCTGCGCAGGCTGGGAATAAATGTCACCAGCGATCCGGATTTCTCAACCAAGAATCTTTTTTTACAGTAAGCCTGAGTTTACCGGAAGACGGGGACCTTGCCGGAAACGAGTTAGTCCCACAGGTGGGCGAGTTTCCTCTTAAGCTCTTTCTTATCGGGATAAAAGGCGTGATCAAGCGCAGTTCTATTGAGCGCCTTTAAGTCCTCCCGGGCCACGCCAAGCTTCTGGATGGCAGTTACATATTCATCAGTCAGCGTGATGCCGGATATGGCGGGGTCATCGGTATTAAGGTTGAGCGGTACCTTCTGCTGCATGAGCTGTTTTATGGGATGCTCCTTCATGGAGGCTACCACCCCGGTATGACAGTTACTGGTAAGGCTCAGCTCAAGTAAAATATTTTTTTCCCGCAACAGCTCTACAACCTCTGCATCGTCCACCGCCCTGATGCCGTGGCCT
>JAPLIX010000101.1 GCA_026388865.1 Pseudomonadota bacterium
AATGAGCTCGCCGGTGCCGCCCGCAGCGGTTGCTATAACCGGAACGCGTGACCGGAGGGCTTCAAGAACAATATGGGGGAGCCCCTCGTAGGTTGAGTTCAGGACGAATAAATCAGCATTTGTAAGCAGTGCCAGCAGATTTTGCCGGGAAAGATTTCCCGCAAGGCTCACCCGGTTTTCAAGCTTCTTATCGTTAATTCTTATTTGCAGGGGCTCGCGTTCCGGGCCCTCCCCCGCGATGACGAGCTGTACGCCGGGGAAAAATTCCATCACGTCGATGAGCCCTGCAAAGCCTTTCCAGGGAACAAGGCGGCCAGCGGTGACAATCTTTTTGCTGCCCCTGATTGCCGGGGGGAGATCAGACTGCTTTCCATCAGCCGTTTGTATCTCTTCATCAACGGCATTGTAAATGACGGTTATTTTTTTTTCGGGGATTCCCCAGCCGCTCACTATTTTTTTAAGATAGTCGCTGGGGGTTATTATCATAGAGCTTTGTTTGACCCAGAAGGCTCTCAGGCTTTTGAGCTATTTTCTGCACCAGCGGCTTACGCAGGAGCAGGTTTGCCATCGCCGCTTCCAGCGCCAGCCCGTTAACAAACAGAACATCTGCGGTTCTTCCCTGCCGGACAATGAGTGAAATGGTTTGCAGCATGCGCATAACACGCGCGACAGGGCGCAGAATGCGGATAACGGGGAACCGGTACCCGGAATCATCATGGGCAAGGACATCGCTCAGCGTCAGCACGGTGACAGCATGCCCCTTTTCAACCAGTGATGCAGAAACAGCAGGCACATAGCTTGCCGGCCCGCCGATGTCCGGCGGAAATATCGGGGTGATAACCAGTATCTTCATGCCGCGTTTTTCTTTTTCCCCAATGCGTTTTTATGCCGGGGCTCCTGCCCTTTGGGCAGTGCCGCGTCTTTGAGAGAAAGAATTTTATCTTCCGGTATTTCTAATCGGGTGAGCTTCATTATGATATCATGTGGTGCCTCAAATGAGGTTATAATGATCTTATCAAAGCTCATCCTGCTGAGATCAGCATCTGTGCCCACGTTCCGTTTCATAAATACGCTGCCGGCATGGGATTCATCAATAACGCCCGTCAGCCTCATCTGCTTCTGCTGCAGCAGAATGTAGGCAATTTCCGCTATCTCGCCAATGCCGTAAAATACAATATTTTTTACCCCTTCCTGCTCAAGAGCTGCGTATGCCCCGGAGATGGTCTGTTTGGCCTGTTTATAGAAGCTGATTGAATACTGCAGATAGTTAAGGGTAAGGCGGCTTTTTTCAGCTATGCCCTGGGCAGTGAGAAGATATTTTGCCCGGCTTGCGTGCGATTCTTTTAATAAAAGCGTTAGTGAGGCCAAGCGAGATACCCAGCAGCCCGGCAATTTCGGGCTGAGTTATCCTGCCGTTTTCTTCGATTCTGTTGAGGATCTCAAGGGTGTAGCGTTCGTCTTTTTCCATAGGCCAATAAATTTTCAAATTATGAAAATTTTAAGTTACCACAAAGCATCTGTCAAGAAAAATTTCAATATTTGAAAATCTGGTGCATAAAGGACAGGGCCTTAAACTGTTTGACACTTGAATAGTTTATATATAAATTATTATATATTTTATTTCTAAAACTATCGGGCATTATGAAAAAATAAAATGTTTTATTGATGCTCCATAGCTAACGTTCCAATGGCGCTTATCCCAAAAAGGAATTTCACTCTTCAAGAGGATGCCGTGGAAAAAGAAGCAAGAATCAGAGAGACGATGCTGTGGGTGCGTCTTGCGGTAACATTCAACCTTCTCTACCAGGAGATAAAAAAAGATCTTGCCAATGAAGACCTGACCTTCGCGCAGCTTGATATCCTGGTATGCCTGAACAGAACCAGGGGCCTGCCGTTGACCGAAGTGGCTGACCGGCTGTTGGTGACCGGCGGTAATGTGACGGGCATCGTTGACCGTATGGAAAAAGCCGGTCTTGTATTGCGGCAGCGGGATAACAAAGACAGAAGAATAGTCTGGGCGCGGCTCACGGAGAAAGGGTATGCAATATACCGGCAGCTGATGCCGCGCTACATTGAAACCATGCAAAAGGTCAACGCGTATTTGATGCCGGCAGAGAAAAAAGAATTGATGCGGCTGCTTAAAAAACTGGGGACCGGCGTCAGGAAAAAAAATCCCCTCCCGGATGAGCATTAACCATAGCCGCAAGCACCTGACCTGCATGGGGAAGGTTTTGATACCGTCAGAAAAAGAAAAATGATATACTATATTTTTTTATAATGACATCCCCGCTATCGTTTCAGACACGCAGTAGCGGTCTGTCCACTCTTTTACTCAAGCTATAGGGCAATGCGCGTAGCACAATATTACAGCAATAAAGACATCCGGCTTGAAGAAATGGCAATACCAGCAATAGGGCCGGGGGAACTGCTGGTAAAAATTCACGCCAGCGGTATTTGCGGCAGCGATGTCATGGAATGGTACCGCAGGCACAAAGCGCCCCTGGTGCTCGGCCATGAGATAGCGGGCGAAGTTGTAGCGGCAGGGCCGGGGGTCACTGCGTTCAGCGCGGGCGACCGCATTGCCGCCACCCACCATGTGCCCTGCTTTACCTGCCATTACTGTCGCAGCGGACATGAGACAACCTGCGACACCCTGCTCTCGGGGACCCATTTTGACCCGGGAGGGTTCTGCGAATATGCGCGGCTTCCCGCCATAAACGTCGAGCGAGGCACGTGGAAGATTCCGGATGTGGTCAGCTATGATGAGGCAACCTTTGTTGAGCCCCTGGCCTGCGTGCTGCGCGGTCAGGTCAAGGCCGGCTTAAAGCCCGCGCAAAGCGTGCTGGTACTGGGCAGCGGTATCTCCGGGGTGCTGCATGTAAGCCTTGCCCGGGCGCTGGGGGCAGGCCTTATTGCAGCAACGGATGTGAGTGAAAAACGGCTGCAGGCTGCCCTGCGCTTTGGAGCTGATTATGCTTTCCCTGCCGCAGAGAATATACCGGCGCTGTTTCGCGAGCAGAACAGCGGCTACGGGGCTGATCTGGTGCTGGTTTGCGCGGGGGCAGTGCCCGCCATAGAGCAGGCGCTGCAGGCAGTTGAACGGGGCGGCACCATTGTGATGTTTGCCCCGACCATGGCGGGCGTCACCATCCCGCTCTCCATCAATGAGCTGTTCTGGCGCAGAGATGTTACGGTGACTACGTCCTACGCCGGGAGCCCGCCTGACTGCGTGCAGGCGCTTGAGCTGATCCGGATGCGGCGACTGCCGGTAGCTGATATGATAACCCATCGTTTCGGGCTGGCAGACGCCGGCGCAGGATTCCGGCTGGTGGAACAGGCGGATACTTCAATAAAAGTTATCATACGGCCGCAGGAATAAAACAACGAGGCCAATGCAAGCCTCAATTACAGGGAGGAACACGGTATGCCAGAAGCTGACAAGGAAGGGAAAAATTATTTTCTCGACACCCCGATAACAACCGAGGGCTTTTTTTTAAAGGGCTCAAACTCCCTTGACTGGGGGATGAAGAACCGCCTGTCGCGGATATTTAATCCAAAGACCGGCCGCACTGTGATGCTGGCCGTTGATCACGGCTATTTTCAGGGGCCGACCACCGGGCTGGAGCGCATTGATGTGACCATTATCCCGCTCATGCCCTATGCAGACACACTGATGCTGACGCGCGGCATTCTGCGCTCCACCATCCCTCCGACCTATGGCGGCGGTATTGTGATCCGCGCCAGCGGCGGCCCGAGCATTTTACGGGACCTTTCAAACGAACAGCTCGCCGTGGATATAGAAGATGCGCTGCGTATGAATGTAGCAGCCATGGCGGTGCAGGTTTTTATCGGCGGTGAGTTTGAAACCCAGTCGGTGCATAATATGACGCGGCTGGTTGATGTCGGCACCCGCTACGGCATGCCGGTGCTGGCCGTAACTGCTGTGGGCAAGGATATGGTGCGTGATGCCCGGTATTTCCGGCTGGCCTGCAGAATCTGCGCAGAGCTCGGGGCCCATTACGTTAAGACGTATTACCTGGAAGAGGGATTTGATACCGTTGCAGCATCGTGTCCGGTGCCGCTGGTCATGGCCGGGGGCAAGAAGATACCGGAACTTGATGCGCTTACCATGTCATATAAGGCCATTCAGGAGGGCGCTGCCGGGGTTGATATGGGCCGCAATATTTTTCAGTCTGCTGCGCCCCGTGCCATGATCAAGGCAGTGCGGGGCGTGGTGCATGATAACCTGAAACCCAGAGAGGCGTATCAGCTGTTTCTTGAGCTGAAGCAGCAGGAAGCAAAGTCTTCAAAACGAAAAGCTGTTGCTAAAAAATAATCACGGTGCAGCGGAAGCGGTCCAGTACAGTTGGCAGCGCCGGCATTTGAGTAAGCCATGGCCTTCAGGGCGGTACATACAGCAGCGCAGG